>DAOVFC010000009.1 GCA_030668645.1 Candidatus Bathyarchaeota archaeon | reverse complement strand
CGGCATGGGATTTTACGCCCGCGCCCACCGTGTCTCACGCTTGGGTAAACCCTCCTTCACAAGCAGATGAAACATCAGCCTCTGTCGAGTCCGTCTGCATGAGCCCTTTCGGGTTTCGGTGGGATCGCTCATGTCATCGCTGTAACTGAATGCTATAGAGACGAAAATAAGTCTTCCTAAATCATGCAATTTCTTCGAGGTTGATCTCGAACGCGCTGACCTGGTTCTCCAGCTCGAAGTTGTTTAGGACTTCGGGGTGCACCTCGCCGAGCAAGCCTATCCGTCTGCCTTTCACGTAAACCGCCGCTGATCTGCCTTCCAGAAAGCTCGGTTGCTCAGTCGCCTTCATCTTCCAGCGTTTCAATCCCAGATTCGCCAGAAGCGCCTCCACACATGATTTTATCTCGGTGAAGTTCGCGGTTGCGTGCGATGAAACAGCTGCCACGTGTAAGAGTCTCTCGCAACGGGTTTCCAATTTCATGTTTATGTGCATCACGTCGGAAACCTCAAAAAGCCGCTGTGGAAAGCTCTCGTGCTTGTTATCCATCAGATTCTTCATCAAGCCTGGCAGCAGCTCCTGACGTGCTATGGAGTACTCGGCTGAAACCGGATTCGCAAGCTTTACGACGTTTTCAGGTTTCCTTCTCATCATTTCATAGTGCCACCTCTCGTTCGTGAGCGTAAAGTTCGTGACCTCTGTGAACCCCAACCCTGTCATGATTTTGCGCACAAGGTTTGCCAACCTGTAAGCCGGATGCTCCTGACCAACGGTTACGGATTTTGGAAAAGTTGGCTTTAGACGCTGATAGCCGTATCCGATCGCCACTTCCTCAACCAAATCAACTTCGTGCAAAACATCAATGCGATAGGCTGGAACCGCAACCTCGACGACTCCTTCGCCAACTTTTCTTGCTCCAAGCCTGCACCTCTCCAAGCATTTTATGACCTGTTTCTCTGAAAGCCTTACACCCACCAGCTCGTTCGCATACGAAACCCTAAGCCTCATCTTTTCGGGAGTCAGGTCAGGCGAAACCACGCTGTGGTCTGGATACTTCACCTTCACAGCTTCTATTTCGCCGCCCATGTCAGCCAGTGCTGTTGCAAGCACATGGAGACTTTTTTCAACCGCCCTGTAATCCATGCCAGTGATGTCCAAGAAAAGGTTCCGCGTCTGACCGCTAACTCTCGTCAATTCACCGTTTATTATAGGCGGCATGGAAAGAACTTTGCCGTCTCTATCCACAAGCAGCGGGTATTTCGCCGCCCAGTCGACAAGATGACTATACGCTTTTCCTTTCTCATGCTTTTCAATGATTTCTCTTAGGCTCATCTCCTCGGTCTTGTCGAGTGGAACAAATCTGACGCTGTCTGGTTCCACTGCAGTGAAAGTGAACGGCGGTTCAACCACGTCCAAGTTGTGCACCCCGATTGAAGCCTTTCTCCGGTCTCTGCCCACCCCCCAGTGCAGGTCCTCCTGCATCTCCATCAGATCAACCATGTCATCTTCGTCAAGCTTCACGTTGCGAATCACAGCTGCGAGCATGTAGGGCCTAACGCCCGAAACAGCCTTATCAATGTGTAACACTGTTTCTCCGCGTTTTACTTTGTATTTCGGCAGCCCCGTCTCCCAACCCATGAAACCCTTGAGGGCTCTCGCCACTCCGGCGTAGCTGCAAAAGTCGATGCGGTTCGGGTTAAACTCAACCTTGACGTAGTCTCCGCCGACCTCTTCTATGTCGAAGCCTATCCACGGCAGCTGCTTCGCCATCTCCTGAACGGTGATCTCTCGTCCCAGAAACCTGCAGAGCCTCTCTCTGTTAAGCGTGATCACAGGCATAGCGGTGTCCTCCTAATCCAGCCTAGGCTGTTGCCGTAAAGGATGCGGATGTCGTCCAAGCCAAGCTCGATCATCGCTAGACGCTCAAGTCCTCCTCCCCAAGCTAACACGGGATATCTTATACCCATAGGCGCCAAAACCTCAGGTCTGAACATGCCCATCCCGCAGAGTTCAATCCAGCGTTTAAGCTTAGGAACGTAAAACACCGCTTGAGCCGAAGGCTCCGTGTAGGGAAAGTAGCATGGCCAGAACTGCACCTTCCGCAGTCCAAAACGCGTGTAGAAGGTCTTCAGTGTTCCCATGAGATCCCGCAGCGTCACGTGCTTGTCTACCACTATTCCCTCGATTTGATGGAACTCAGCCGTGTTCTTGTACGTAAGCTTCTCATTCCGATAGACCCGGTCAACCGAGAAAACCTTTATCGGCGGAGTCTTGTGCTTCGAAAGGTATTTTATCGTCTCGGACGTCGTGTGTGTTCTCAAAACAAGCCTCCGCGCCTCCTCACGGCTCCACTTGTAACCCCAACCCTTCGAACCAGTCGTCCAACCGTTTTCATGGGTCTTTGCGACGGCGTCCACCAAAGACTTTTTCGGCAGTCCTCCAGCCTTCGGGTTAGCCAGATAGAACGTGTCCATCATCTCACGTGCAGGGTGGTCTTGAGGCTGAAAGAGCGCGTCGAAGTTCCAGAACGCTGTTTCTATAAGAGGTCCGCGAATCTCGGTGAATCCCATCTCCAAGAAGATTTCACGGGCGCACTGTACAATTTGTTGTAACGGATGAACCTTCCCTGGATAAACGGTTGGTCCGGGTGCCGTGACATCGAATTTTCTCAGTTTTTTCCGCCGCCACTTCCCTGTTATGATAAGCTCAGGCGTCAGCTGGCTTACCTCCTCACTAACCTCTATCCCCTTTTTGATCAGCTTCCAACCCTGTTCTGTGAGTTCCAGTTCGTGCAGGGTCCTCTCTTTTGTATCTATAAGCTTTCGTCTTCTCAGTGTGGCAACGATGTGTCGCAGGCTTTTGTCGAGTTCTTCAACGACAACTGTGCCCTTCCTCGCCAAAAGCGCTAAGAGCTTTTCGTCATCACCCTTTGGTGGTTTCTGTTTCTTGGTCAGTCTAACCGTGCCCTTATCTTTGTCTATTGTTGCCCAATCCTTTTGTATTAGCCAAGCAAGTGCGATGGGGATAGAGCTTGATGGCATGTCTATTTCATGTGGAATATCAGAAATTGAAATTTCACCGCCTTTCTGGTACGCTGCGTTCAGAGTGCGGCGTTCGGGCAGTCCTCTTTGAGCGTAGAGTTTTCCTTCCTGATTTAGAGTAACAGTTGTCTGTTTTTGTTCATGTATTTTTACAAGCCGCTTAGCTTTCAGCACTAAGGCTGCGCGCATTATAGCTGCGTATGCTAAACCGCTTACGCTGGTTATTTGTTCTACAGCTGCTCTCCCACCAAGCTTCTCTAACACCAGCAATGTTTTCTGCTCGTTTTCTCTGAGCTTAACCATCACACTTCTCTCCATGGGCAGAACCAGTTAGGTTTGATAATGTAGTTGTTTTGTTAATAAAAATGATGTTTTCCGCTGAGTTTTGTCTAGAACTTATCCGCCTTTTTACATAAATTGGCGAGGCATCACTTCACCGTACAGATGAAAACGCAAAAGGATTATTTATGGTTTGTTTCTCTCTCCGTTACTCCACTTGAAGAATCTCCCGAGCCTTATCAATAAAGTTCTTTTTCTTCCGTTGGTGTTCCTTCACAAATCTTAGCACTGTGTCAATCGTCTGTTTTTTATGTTCTCCACACAGAAGCTTTCCACTCTTGCAGTCATTGTAGATTTTTATGATTTTGTCATCGTCTTCCACGAAGTGAAAGAGACAGGTTTCATACAATGGACAGATCTCGGGAGCCCCGCCGAGTTCACGTTGCTCTTTGACGGTTGCTCTTCCGCCAGTGAAGGCGTTGGATATTCTCTTCGCAATCGTTTCAGGCTTGTCGTGTAAGGTGAAGTAGTTCATCTGCCGCTTGCTCATCTTCGGAGAACCGTCTAGTCCTCTCATAAGCTTGTGATATGTTGAGGATGGGAGAATGAAGTTGTATTTCCTGCCGAAGATCTGTGCAAGGTCCCTTGTGAATCGAATGTGTGGTTCTTGGTCAACCCCCACTGGAATCACGGTAGGTTTAGGTCCGCCGAAGTCTTCTAACTGAGGTAAGAGAATGTCTCCGGCTTGTATCAAAGCTGACAGATATAGGCCGATGCGGCGTTCTCCGTAAATCGCTTTCATGGTAGCCAACGTTGGGGCTCTTCCAAAGATTATAGCCAAGTCCTTAACTCTGACTTCTTTGGATTGTCGATAAATATACGCTCGTTTCGGATCTAGCCCTATCGCAAGCAGGTCCGCAATGTTGTCTACAGCTATTTTTTCGCTTTTTTCGAACGGGATCTTGTTGTCTTCGTAGGCTTCGATGTCTGCGATGCAATAGAACGTTTGGGCGCCTTGCTGCTGGAAGTAGATGATCTCTTTCGCTGTCATCAACGTGCCTAAGTGAAATTCACCTGTAGGTTTTATGCCGCTCAAGACGGCGAACTTTTCATGTTTCAGCATCGCACCTAATATTCTATCAAAGCCTCGATGTCCAAAAACTATCCCACGTCTCATGTACATAGACGGGTTCGGCACTCTTGATAAGAGTGGTTTAAACGGTTCGATTCCAAACTCTTTGTACAATCGTTCGTAGTCTGCGACCATGCTTGTTCCGAAGGGGTCAAGCACCGTTTTTTGGTTAGAATCCGGCGACAACTATTTCTCCTCCATTAATTGTTAGACGAACATATAGGTTCAAGAATGCTTTTAAATTTGAGTGCATCTGCTACAAAAAAGAGAAGAATTCTAGCGAGGTCTAACGCCAGTCCAACGCATTTCCCCAGCAAAAAAGGGAGAAGCTGATGTTTAAACTTTTTGGAAAGCTATTTAACCGATTTCGCAGCATGAGAATCCAAACGGGGAAAAGCTATGAACTCTGGAAAAGCAGAAGTTGCCGTGTCATCGGCGTATAGGCTTCTTCATCCCATGCATACGGTTCTCGTTTCCTGCGTCGGCAAGACTGGAAAACCTAACATTATAACTTTGGCTTGGGCTATGCCCGCTTCCATCGCCCCACCGCTTGTCGCCGTAAGCATAGCGCCTAAAAGATACTCACACACTCTTATCCAAGCGACGGAAGAGTTTGTAGTCAACATCCCAACAATGAACATACTGAGGGAGACTCTGTTCTGCGGCAGAGTAAGCGGCAGAGACCGCGACAAATTCAGAGAGGCACACTTAACCCCGTTGCCGGCTAAAAGCGTGAAACCGCCGATAATCAAAGAATGCGTAGCTCACTTGGAATGCAAACTACACAGCCAGTTCACACTAGGTGACCACACAATGTTTGTGGGCGAAGTAGTTGAAGCGTACGCGGACAAAGGCGTGTTCACAGACAAATACGACTTGGGAAAGGCAAGGATGATCTTTCACTTGGGCGGAGACGACTTTGCAACGCTTGAACCCCAAGTTCTGACGCCTAGACTTTAGACACATGCATAAAGAACTAAAACAGGTAGGTTCACCGGGCTTTAACGCATCGGAATAACATGGTTCTGACATAAACCTTTTTACTACAGCGGTGGTTGACAAAGAGGTACGTGGAGATCATGAGCTTTTTTGATGAAGAGGGGATTAAAAAGTTCAAGTCAGCCGGAAAGATTTTGCGTGAAACAAAAGCCGAGATAAAACGTTTTGTCCGTGAAGGAATGCCGATAATCGAAGTCTGCGAAAAAGCTGAAAATCTCATTCGAGAAAAAGGTGGAAAACCTGCTTTCCCATGTAACGTTTCGATAAACGAGATAGCAGCGCATTACACCTCACCTCCAAACGATGACAGAATCATTCCCGAAGAAGCCATAGTCAAAGTGGACGTAGGCGCCCACGTAGACGGTTACGTTGCTGACAGCGAAATCACAATCTGCTTCAATCCAGAATACGCGAGTATGGTTGAAACAGCGGAACAAGCCCTAAAAGCGGCAATAAACTCCATTCACCCAAGAATGTCCACATCAAAACTCGGGGCAACAATTGAAAGAGCTATAAAATCACGTGGGTTCAAACCTGTTTCAAACCTGACCGGTCATGAAGTTGGAAGGTATCTTGTACACGCGGGCACCTCTCTACCAAACGTTTCACACATATCCCTCTCAAAAATCAAGCTGGGCAGAGTCTACGCTATTGAGCCTTTCGTGACGCTTCCAAACGCCGCGGGCAGGGTTGAGAACGGCGAAGAAACTGTAATCTTTCGTTTTCTCAAACCTAAACACTTGAAAAACCCATATGCTAAACAGCTTCTCAAGCACATCAAGGAGAATTTTAGAACTCTACCTTTCGCTGAGCGTTGGTTGCAGGGCGTTGTTCCAAAAGAGCATCATAAAGAAGCGTTTCGAGAGCTTTTGTCCTCAAAATGTTTAATGGGCTACCCTGTTTTCATTGAAGCAAGCAGGAAGCCCGTGGCTCAAGCGGAGCATACTGTTTTGATAGTTGAAGGCGGGTGCGTTGTCTTAACCTAGAACCGCGATTTTTTTTCCTTTTCTTTGACTTCGCGGTAAATAGCGGTTATCAACATTTTCTCGTTGCATTTCTGGCATGGTTCAACTTCCTTGAATATGTGGTCTCCGCGCTGAAACTCTCGGACGCTTTTGAAACTGCACTTCCTGCATTCGATGGTTGTTGTTATGGACGGAATTTTAATCCTTAAACGCAGAATTCTTCTTCTGGTTTGAAACAGCATGTAAGTGGACAGAGCTAATCCGAGGAATCCAACAAGCAACAAGTATCCCGAAACCACGGTTTCTTCCGTTAAAAGAGCCGTGATACCTAGATAAAGCGCTGTTAAAGACAATGCTAAGGTTATGAATATCACGGCTAACACGAAGGATGAAATTCTGGTTGTTGTAGATGGTGTCTTACTCATTTCACTTTCCTCTACTGTCCGATACCGATGCTGTTGCCTACTCCAGCGATTATCACCTTGTCTCCTTCTTTCGTTTTCTCCAGAATAACATGTTTTATCCTCTCTATAGCAGGGTCTACTGCGTCAAAAATTTTCTTCCGCATCGGTGAAACCGCGTCACCTATGTCTTCCTTTATTATAACAGCGTTTATTGGAATACGATATTTCAGGATTGATTCCTCAATCTTGTACTGATCAACGCCGGGTCCGCCTATGGCCGCACCCACTCCCTCCGCGAGTTCACCCGGTTCTTCACCTTCAAGCTTCAAAGCGGCATCAACCATAATTATCATGTCAATTTTTCCGTCGTTTTCCTCAATGATTGTTTTTACCGCATCACCAGGCTTGCCAACGTTTCCTCCTGGTCCCTCTGCCTTTATAACATAGGCTGTGCGTCCTTCCATCGGCACGGTTGCAACAACACAGTCCTTAGCTATCTTTCTCGTTTCATGCCCATACATGAGTTTGGCTGCAACCAAGGCGCCTGCCCCGTCGCCTATCGGTTGACCGTGAGCGAAGGCTTTTAACGCGCTGGCGTAGGCTTCCGCCTCTCGCATGACGAGTGGCAGTATCATCTGTATCTGCATTATAATATAGAGACTCATGGTTTTCTTGCCAAGCAAGTAAAAATGCCGTATTATCTTGTAGATGTAGTTAAGCGCCATGGCGGCTTCAAGGGTGTTTTCCAGATTGTTTACTTGAGTTTCATCCGATGCCGGAGCCATCAACTTCACTTCATCTTTGAGACGTGTGTCTCTAATATCTAGTATGTGCTCTAGCTTCCAGACAACGCCCGCAGGGTCGAGGCTCTGCGGGGGTATCGTGAAATACTCCAAAAATCTGTCAACCTTGGTTGTGGGGTCTGTTTGCGGTTTTCCGATTTCCTTTACTGTTTCTATTGTGATTTTTCGTCCTTCATCTCTTATGTACTTCAGTTTGTAAAGTGAGCCTTCAACCTGTCTAAGCATAGTGTAAGTTTGAATTCGTTGTCCATAAAACATGAAGAGTATAAACATTGCGTAAAAAGCTATGCTCATAATCCATGATAGAGTGTCGCTTGGAAAGTCCAAAATTAGACTTCCCAGCGAAGACATCAACACCGCTAATATGTTCACGAGCTCACCTCCCGAAGAACAGTCATGCTTGGTTATAAATTTTAGGGATTTCTCCTCCAACTTCAGATCAAATCTAATGGACTGCCCGCTTCTTCTTATAAACATTTATCATAATAAAAAATGCAGAAGTTGCTAGACAATACATTCCGTAGCCGAGCGTTAGGAATCGTTTTCCATAGTTCATTTTTTATTCCGTAATTTTTAAATATCTCCAACAACTATGTTTAGAATGGTGAAAAACATTGGCTGTGGTGAAAGTCGACTCGCAAAGAAGAATATACATCCCAAAGGAAGTACCGTTCAAAGCAGAGAAGGCGATTATCCTACCGTATGGTGCATCGTTTTTACTTGTTCCAATCCCAGATAAGATTATTGAGATAGAGGTTGGCGCCTCCATACAGGAGTTAAAAAGAAGGGCTGAGGAAAAGGGAAAACAAGAGGTTGTGATGAGGTTAAAGAGAAGAGATAGAAACAGGTGACAGGCGTGCTTCTTGAATCTGCTATGTTCATAGCGTATATAAAAAAAGAGGACTGGTTGAAAAAAACAGCAACAGCAATAATTGACGCTGTTGAAGGGGGTCAGTTAAGCCCTGTGCATGTTTCCACCGAAATTTTCCACGAAATCTATTATGTTTTCTTCGACTATGCCCCACTCCATGTTATTATGGCTAACGAGGCAAAAATCGCTACGATTAAGAATTTGACTTTCATCAACTCAGACCATCTCACATATCTAACAGCGCTGAACATTATGGATACTTACGGGATGACATCCATTTTCGACGCGATATACGCAGCCACAGCTTTAAGTATCAACGTGCCAGATCACACCATAGTGTCAACCGACGAAGCGTATGACGATGTCAGGGGAATAAAACGGTTAGATCCACGGAAACTCATTTAGCTAAAGTCTAAGAGGGGCTGCCAGCTTTCCCGGGTTTGCATGGCCGAAGACCACACTACAGCCGGGAACGGAGCGCGGTTTAACTTCCGAGTTCGGAACGGGATCGGGTGGGTCCCGCACCCTATGGCCGGCAAACCCCAAAATACACGTTAAGTCTATGCTCATAAACTTATCGCTTTCAAGTGTAAACTTAACGTTTTAATCACTTGCGTTTTCTGAAGAACATCAGATCATCTTTTTCATATACGTATTCGAAGCCGACTTCAAGTAAAGCTTTAATCTCTTCACGTTTTTCAGCTACTTTAGCCATGAAGTCATCGCTTTCCTCTTCAAAGATGGCTTGTTCAATGTTTATGTAAACCTCTGTACTTTTCAAACGGCCACAAATGATGACGGAAGATACGTCGCATGTGCTCGTTAGGAGAGTGATGGACCAAGTGGATTATACTTATTTGACGACCTTGCGCCCCCGCATGCAGAACCATACAACCTCTGGGGGCAGTGGTGGCTCTGGTCAATACCTGTGGGAGTAATTGTTGCATTGGCTGGAGGTGTCTACATCCTAAGGAAGCGCGGCCGATCTTCGCGCGCGCTCCTATTAATAGGCAAAGAATGGACCAAACGGTACATCATGACCGAAGCTGAACTGTCCGGAGAAGACAACGCCCAAGTCGTGTGCAAAGCCTTAGAGTTCGAAACCCGGACCCTATAGTTTGATATTGACAAGTTGTTAAAAAGCGAAAACAGAACAATAACCCTCCCCCCTTTTTATAGCGCTTAGTCACCAAGACCGTGAAAAACTACTACGCCGCGGTACTTTTTTGGGATTAATTATTATATATAGCAGTAGGTATATCCATAACACGGTATGCATTTACGTAAAAGCTAGAAATTGTTATAAAGAGATGTGTTCGATATGAACATCATGCTAAGATTAGCGAGAATAAGAAAGCTTCTACCCAAACTAATTTTAATATTCCCCTTAATATTCATAATTTCACCACAAAACTTTTTCTCATGCAAAACGGTCATTATTTTCTTGGCTAATG
>DAOVFC010000032.1 GCA_030668645.1 Candidatus Bathyarchaeota archaeon | reverse complement strand
TTCAAACCTATGCGCAGAATCGTCAACATCCACTATGCGTGACTCACGCACAATCTGGTTGGCTAACTCACCGTCGATCTCCAAGTCGCCTAAAGGCGTACGCCAAAATCCCTCGTTCATAACCGCCAGGGCGCTGCCATAACGTGAATGGTTTGGACCGAAAAGAACCACAACGTCAGGTTTGCCGTCTATAGCCAACCTGTAATAAGCGTGAGCTGCCACAGGACCAGAGTACATGTAACCAGCGTGCGGACAAACCAAACCTATTACGTGGCTCGGACCAGCCTTAACAACTTCTGGAATTTTTCTTGGTCCCAACTCGTGGAGAAAGCATTCTTCTATCTGCTTTTTTAAAGATTCGGCGGTGCCTGCGTAGAAGGCTCCGGCTTGACACGGACGTCGAACCTTCACTCGCTAGGTTTCCTCCTCTCTTAAAATCTTAGCCTCAAAATCTTCGATTGGAACGGTTAAATCCTTGTCCGGTGCCAATTCGTCCTTTTCTCGCATTATCTGCCTTGCCAAAAGCCAGTAGATAACCGCTAAAGCTCTTCTACCCTTATTATTCGTCGGGATCACTAGGTCCACTCCTGAAAACTCGTTATCTGTGCTGCATAAAGCCACCAACGGAATTCCCGCCGAGGATGCTTCCTTAACCGCTTGCCAGTCAGCCCTCGGGTCAGACACGATTAAAACTTCGGGTTCGATACGGTTGGGATAGAGTGGATTGGATAGAAGCCCCGGGATGAAACGCCCAACGACAGCGGTTGCACCCGTTACCTCGCAGAACTTTCTAACGGGTTCCCGCGCATAAAGCCTAGCCGAAGCCGCAGCGATCTTTGCTGGTTCAAATCTAGCTAAAAATTTGGCGGCTACTCTTATGCGTGCATCTGTTTTCTGGATGTCTAACACGAATAAACCATCAGGTCTAACACGGTATATGAAAGGCTCCATATCCTTAGTTTTCATCCTAGTCCCTATGTGTATCCCGGCTGAGAGAAGATTGTCTCGCGGCAGTAAGAGCTCTGCCAGGCCTTCTGCTTCGGACACTTCTCTCTCTTTTCTGTGTTCTTCATTTTCCGACAGGTTTTTCCTCTCCTAAAACGTTTGGAAACCAGCCATTCTCGCCTTTTCTCCCAAGAATTCCTCTATCCTTATAAGCTCATTCAATTTTGCTATTCTTGCGCCTTCCACAACGCCTGTTTTTATTATCGGGCACTTGAACCCCACCGCTAAATGCGCTATGTGCCAGTCACATGTGTCGCCTGAACGATGCGACACTATGGGGGCATAACTGGCTTTTTCAGCCGTTCTGATTGTTTCCCAAGCGTCAGTGAGTGTTCCAACCTGATTCACTTTTATGATAACGGCGTTGGCTGCATGCATCTTTATTCCATGGTCTAATCTTTCTTTATTCGTGACGAACAGGTCGTCGCCGCAAATCAGGCAATCCTTTATTCTTTTGGTGAGTTCTGCAAAGCTTTTGAAGTCTTCCTCGTGGAAGGGATCCTCAACATAAACAAGATGATATTTTTTTATAAGCTCTGAAATGAACTCCAACTGCTCGTCTGAATCTCGTTTTTCTCTGTCTCTTCGGTAAACGTAAGCGTTTTGTTTAGCGTTCCATAACGTGGAAGCTGCAACGTCAACTCCTAAACCGCATTCACAACCTAATTTGTTACCGATTTCCTCGCATGCATCAGCCAAAACATCCAGAGCTTCCATATCTCCGATGTTTGCAACCCAAGCTCCTTCATCGCTTCTTCCACCACCGAAAAGCTTATCCTTTTTCTTCAGAATGGCGCCGATTCTTTTGTGAATTTGAGTGTTAGCCATAGCGGCTTCTAAAAACGACTCAGCCCCGAATGGGAGGGCTAAGAATTCTTGTATGTCCGGGGATTTTCCATGAGTGTGCCTTCCGCCGCTTATAACGTTTCCGAGCGGGTAAGGCATTTCATGGGCTACATAACCGCCTAGGTACTGAAAGAGAAGTGTTCCGTAGGAGTTTGCCGCGGCTTCGGCGTTAGCGAGTGAGATTGCGAATGTTGTGTTTCCGCCTATCACCCTGAAATCATCTGAGCCATCTACCTCGTGCAGCATCTCATCAATTTCCTCCTGAGAATCCGCGTTCAACCCAATGAGCTCTGGAGCTATGAGTTCCTCAACCTTTTTTATAGCTTGGTCCACTCCCCCTTGGGGATAGGGCGCCACCTCAGCCTTTCCACGGCTTGCTCCGGCTGGAGCGGAGGCTCTTCCGAAACCTGAGGTTGTTAATATGTCAACTTCTATGGTTTCTTCTCCACGATTGTTGAAAATTTTTCTTGCGGTGATATCCTCAATAACTGTTGACATGCGTTTCTCCTTTTAGTAGTACTGGCTTCTGGCTTCTTTTCGTTTTTCGGCTTCTTCGTAGAATCTTAGAATTTCGTCGATGATTTCCACATGTGCCAGCAGCATGCTTCTGCAACAGTACCTTTTTATTCCTAGGCTGTCTAAAACCTCGCTTGCTTCTTCTCCAGCCTTAACTCTTCCAGCGAATTCTTCCCATTTGTCTCCGATCAGTTTGCCGCACGTGAAACATCTGACAGGTATAATCATTTAATTTAACTCCTTATCTGTAGCTTTTTTGGTCTCTCGCTCTCGCTCCTGGGCCTCCGAATTTCTTAGGCTCTTTCCGCCTAGGATCCCCGGCAAGCATGGTCCTGTCGTATTTAACAAAGAGCGTGCGTAGACGCGCGCTTTTCGTCCATTTTAATAGAGCGTTTGCAATTGCCATTCTAACCGCTTCCGCCTGTCCCATGTAGCCTCCGCCTGAAACTTTCACATCGATGTCGAGTTGTTTCCAGAAATCATCCCCCGCTTGTATGAGCGGTTCCATAATCTTTTCACGTGCGATTTCTGGTTCGTAAATCTCTAAGGGAATCCTGTTTATACGTATTCTTCCGATTCCAGGTCTAACAACCACTCGTGCTATGGCAGTTTTCCTTTTTCCGCTGATAACTAAAACCTTTTTCGCAGGCATGTTTATTCACTCGCACTCCATCCTATTTCTCTTGCTAACTCCCCGACGGTGAAGTAGGGGCACGTTAACTTCCCGGCATGCGCCTCAGCTACAGTTTCCATTTCTTGGTCTTTAACCTGTTCAGGTGCTCCTGTGAACACCTTTAATCTTTTGTAGGCTTGTTTGCCTTTGGGCTGCTTATATGGGAGCATACCTCTAACTGTTTTTCTGACTATTCTGTCCGGTCTCCTATAGTGGAATGGTCCTTTTCTCGGATGGCCTACCTGAAGGAATTCCTTTGCTGCCCTTACTTTGCTTTTCCTTTTTCCTGAGATCACGGCTTTTTCGGCGTTCACGATTGTTATTGTTTCTCCTCTCAGCAGTCTTTTAGCCACGGTGCTTGCCATCCTGCCAAGGATAAGTCCCTCTGCATTAATTATTGTGGCTGGTTGGCTTGTTTTTTGCATCTTTTCACCCGATTATTTTGACGTTTGAACCCTTCGGATTTTTCTTAACGAGTTCAAAGAAGGATAGACATTTTCCTTTTGCGGCTTTTATTTTCGTTTTCGCTTTTTCCGAAAATGTGAAAGCTGCCACTTTTATCGGATGGTCTATTCTACCCGCGCCTAACACTTTGCCCGGAACAGCCACCATATCGTTCTTCTCCGTGCATCTGTTTAGGTGGCTTACGTTCACAGCTACGCGTCTTCTCTTGGCCTTCGACAGAAGTGTGGCTATACTTCTCCATATCTTGGCGTTGTTCGCATTGCCCTGCTTTTTTAGGAAACGGATGAGTTCTATGAGCTCCGGATTTGTTGCCTTAACCTTTTTCACTTCCTTTTCACCTTGAGTTTGCTCCCGAATTCCTTTAGTTGTTCGTCCAGTATTTTCACGGATTCCGTCATTATTCTTTCTAGTGGAAGAACACCAGTGGATTCTATGTTAAATATAAAAGTGTTTTTGTTCCAGCTTATTTCTATGGCTGACGGTTTTTGCGGACAAACGTCCATGCAGTCTTGGCACAGCGTGCAAGCCATTAAATCACGAACTTCTATCTTGTCGCCCGCTTTTGCTAGAACTTTTTTCGGGCATTTTTCCACGCATTCTCCACACGCATCGCAGCTTTTGTCGTTGATCTTTATCTGCGGGAGGAACTTGTACGTGCACATCGAAACTGGCTGCCATTTGGCGTGTTTTTTTCCTTTTCCGAGTCTCGCGTAGGCTTCAAGCCTCAGTTTCTGTTCTTTCGCGAGTCTCACTATGGGGATTCTGTCGCTCACTGGTACGATGTCAGGGTTTTCTGAGACTATTTCTCCGGAATAAACAGTTCTTGTCTCCTTTTTCGCCTCCACATCCAATGTTAGCGGTACCCTGCACAGGTTGCATCCAAACTCGCTTTTGCACGGGCACTCTTCTGGCAGATTATAGCTGTCTAAATCGGTTTTGAGCGGGATAAGCCCTAGTCTGTGGGCTATCATTTCATCCTGTAAAACCGAAGAGTTTTCAATCATCACAACCTCGTCTATCGCCATGCACGGAACTTCAGAGATTATTATCCTTCTTAAAGCGTTCATGTAACCAGTATCAGTTCCCCGGATAAGTAAACGCATATTGGCGTCATTCTTTTTAAGCACTTCAACTTTCACTTATTCAAACACTCCGCATAAACATACCATGGTTGCTGTGTCGTTCAATAGAACACTGGTGCATTATTTCAATTTTTCTATTAACAAAGAGCAGAACGTGAAGTTTGCACGAATGCAAAGGATCTCGGTTAAACTCTTCTTCCTCTTCTACCGCCTGCTCTGCGTGTTCCGTCATGCGGTACAGGAGTAACCTCTTCTATGCGTCCTATGCGGAATCCTGCTCTTGCCAAGGCTCTTATCGCTGCTTGCGCACCTGCTCCCGGCGTTCTTGGACCTGAGCCGCCTGGCGCCCTCACCTTGATGTGTATGGCTGTTATTCCCTTGTCCTTGGCGACTGTCGCCGCTGCTGCGGCTGAGCGCATGGCTGCGTATGGCGAGGACTGCATTCTGTCCGCTTTTACAAACATTCCGCCTGACGTTCTAGCGATCGTTTCTGCGCCTGAGATGTCCGTTATGTGAACTATTGTATTGTTGTATGAGCTATAGATGTGGACGACACCCCATTTTTCCGCTTTTTTGCTGCTTTCGCTGTTCATCTTGTTTTTCATCCGTTTATGTTTCTTTTTTCGCCTTTGTTTCTGTTGTGGCTGGGGGTGCAATGGTTTGGCGTAAGCTGTGAGCCGGATTTGAAAGTGGACTCTGGGGCGCATACGCTATCTGGCTCTCCTCTTCTCTCGTCACAAGGTAGCTTGGCACTGTTACACGCTGTTTTCCTATGGTTATGTGTCCGTGCGTTACGAGTTGGCGGGCTTGGTGAAGTGATCTGGCTAGGCTTTTCCGGAAAACGATGGTTTGGAGTCTGCGTTCGAGGATGTCCTCCGTTGGTAGATCTAAAACGTCATCCAGCACCGCTGTTTCGTGCAAGATGCCGAGTTTTTTCAAGCGTGTGAGGAGCTCCGTTTCCATTCTTTTGCGTTCTTCAGGCGACTTGCCTAATAGTGAACGTGCAGTTCCCCTGAATCTTGACAGCAACGTTTTGTATCGCCACAGTTCATGTTTGCTGCGTAAGCCGTATTGGCCTAGCAGTTTAAGTTCTTCCTGCAGGATGTCTATCCGCCACGGGAAGCGTGGGGTTTCATATTTTTTTCTCTGTTTTTTAGGGTCGCCCATGCTACTTACGTCCCACTCTTGCTCTCGTTTTCACTCTTACTCCTATGGCTCTCCCTTTTCTCCCGGTTGTCCTAGTTCTTTGTCCACGCACCTTGAGTCCGTAGGCGTGGCGGTAGCCTCTCCATGATTTCATTGCCTTCATCCGATCTATGTCCGTTTTTGTCCCTAGGAAGAGATCCGCTCTTATAAGGTGTAGATCTTTTCCCGTTTCTACGTCTTTTCTCCTGTTTAGAAGCCAACTCGGCAACTCGTGTTTTGTCGGTTCTTTTATTATTCCCTCTATTCTTTCAACTTCAGCCTCCGTTAGGAAGCCTGCTCTTGTTTCTGGGCTTACTCTTGCTTTTCTAAGTATTGCGGTTGCAAGGTTCAGGCTTACTCCTTTTATTTTTGTTAAAGCGTATTGCGCTTTTAGAGCGCCATCTATGTCTGTGCCCGTTATTCGCAGTATATGTTGGAATTCCTTTGACATTTATCGCCATCCATTTTGCCTGAGGCTAACTACGGAAATAAACCGTACTTTATTTAAATCTTCCTTTATGGTTCATGTGCCGTCGGTGTCCAATGTGAGTGAATCCGTTCTTGAGGATGCGGTTGCTGAGGCGTTTTGCCTATCAAGTCAGAGGGGGTGCTGCAGTATACATCTAAAACCTTTATTCAGCACGTTTCTTCATAAACTTCCGCTATATTTTCCTCTCATAAACTATCTCTACTGAGGCTGCTGGTTTAAAACCGAGTTTTTCTAACG
>DAOVFC010000022.1 GCA_030668645.1 Candidatus Bathyarchaeota archaeon | reverse complement strand
TTGAAAACGGCTATACGCAGCGATAACCCCGTCTTCTTCTGTGAGCACAAGCTGCTGTACCCAATGGAAGGGGAGGTTCCTGAAGAAGAGTACACGATTCCTTTCGGAGTTGCGGACGTGAAAAAGGAAGGGGAAGACGTGACGGTTGTGGCTACGTTGTACATGGTTCACAAAACCCTTAAAGCAGCTGGAGAACTTGAAGCTGAAGGAATAAGCACCGAGGTTGTTGACCCTAGAACTCTAACGCCTTTAGACAAACAGACGATAATCAAGTCTGTTAAAAAAACTGGGAGAATAGTGATTGTAAGCGAAGACTGCAAAACCGCTGGCGTAAGCGCTGAAATCGCCGCCGTCGTAGCTGAAGAAGCAGTAGATTACTTGGATGCTCCGATAAAGCGTGTAGCCGAACCCGACACACCAATTCCGTTCAGTCCGCCGCTAGAACAACATGTGATTCCAGACGAGATAGCCATAATCAAAGCAGTGAAGGAAGTTATCTGAGATGGTAACAAAGGTTATTATGCCAAGGCTCAGCCTGACAATGAAAGAAGGCACCGTTGGCAGATGGTACAAAAAAGAGGGAGACACTGTTGAAAAAGGCGAACCGCTCGTTGAAGTTTTTTCGGAAAAAGCCACATATGACCTAGAAGCACCAGCCTCCGGAAAACTTCGAAAAATCCTAGTGCAAGAAGGCATTGACGCCGCCGTTAATGCGCCTTTAGCCGTCATAACCGCTCCAGATGAAGCACTTTCAGAAGCAGAGCTACTAGCTGAGGCGCCGCAGATGATTGGAGAAGCTGAAAGGAGAATTTTGGCATCCCCAGCGGCAAAACGTCTGGCAAGAGAACACGGAATAGGCATATCCCTTGTTAGAGGCAGCGGACCGGAAGGGAGAATAGTCGAGGAAGATGTTAGAAGGCTTATCGAAGAAGCCCGTGGGGTCCTGCCCAAAGTTAAAGAAACCATCCCGTTAACCGGTTTCAGGAAAATCTCCGCCGAACGCGTTTCTACAAGTTTCAAAACAGCCCCGCACAGCACAGTAATGATGGAAGCTGACGTTTCAGACGCCACAGCATTACATGAGAAACTTCAAGTCTCTTACACGACGATTCTCGTGAAAGCCGTTGCAAAAGCCCTAACTGAACATGCGATACTTAACTCAACGCTGGAAAAGGACCAGATAAAAATTTTCGAAGACGTAAACGTGGGCGTGGCGGTTGCAACGGAAAGCGGCTTGGTCGTTCCAGTTATACACGATTCAGACAAAAAATCGCTTAAAGAAATAGACATCGCCATCAAGGGATTGACGGAAAAAGCGAAGCTTGGAAAACTCGCGAAAGAAGAAGTAACAGGCGGAACCTTTACAATTACGAATTTGGGCATGTACGGAGTTGAATTCTTCACTCCCATAATCAATCCTCCTGAGGCAGCCATACTCGGCGTGGGGAAGATAACCGAAAAACCAGCTGTAACAGATGGTGAAATCAAAACAAAAAGCGTGATGATTTTGAGTTTGTCCTATGACCACAGGATCGTTGACGGTGCTCCAGCCGCAGAATTCCTGCGAAAGGTGAAGCGGAACATCGAAAAAGGTTTGGAGGCTGAAGGTTAAGATTTCTCGGTCTTTTCCTCTTCAATGATTTCCACCTTTTCTTTGGGTCTTTCAGCGAAAACAGCTTTTCTGACAATTATTCCAGCTGCGAGTTTTGTTATGGCTGCGGCGATAAAAAGATATGAGCCTATTCCTAAGCCCCACGAGACGTAAAGGTTTCCGTAAGAGTCGAGAGCGCCACTGTAGTCTCCTATGAGGGGGGATGAAGAGATTTCTCTAGCCATTTCATCTACCAGTGGAGGTATGGTCACTCCTCCTCCCACGGCGTTAGCAAACGGTGTTATCAACCCAGCGAGTTGAGTTATGAAAACTACAATGATTATGACGGGGATCAGGGAGGTGACACCACTCATTAGGTAGGTTCTGGAGAGACTCTTGGGTTTTTCAACTCCGATAAGGTCCAAAATGTTCAACACTACACTGGACAACAGTATGATGCCAAGAGGTATGCCCAATCCGAAAAGCTGTGCTAATCCTTGATCACCTTGCAGCAAGTTAACTCTAACTCCATTAACACCGTCGACAAGAACGAGGTCGACTTCTCCAACGGTCTCAAGCGCCACGGTCTGAATGTTACCCCTAACCACATACCACGGTAGCAAGATCGCAACCAAGTAAATAGCTACGCCAACCACTCCCAAAACCACGCCGACGCCAGCCTTTGAACGTAATATTTTCATAAGATTTAGTTTTCCCTGCCTTTTCCGTTTCGCTATCCTCCAAAGCTTAATGACGGTGAGGGCTGCGATAATGCCTGAGAAGATGTAGAGGAAATGATAAGTAATCCAGCTCAATCTGAACCAATTTTGGTTCACAACAAAAACGTCACTTCCCCAAGAGACTGGACCGAACCATTTATCCTCGTTTTCACCATATCCTGGGCCTCTCGGACCAGCCGCACCCCTAGAAATGTCGGCTAACTGAGCCCAGTTCCCCCATTTTCCTCCATAATCCAGCCAGTCTTGAGAGGAAGGGTGATTCCCTGCGCCTTTTTCTCCAAGAAGGATCATTTGAAAGTCGTCTGGCCCCAGCGTGAAAGCATCTCCTACTACGTCGTTCTCTAAGCCAAGCTTGCCTTGGTATGGTCTGAAATAGTTGGCATGTGACCCTAACGCCGCGTAAACTCTTGGATGCGTCTCATCTACCTTCTCCACGTTGCTCCAAAAGGCTTTTTCACCCGAGAAGTGTTGTGAATAGGTAGCGTACAGAGGTGTTTCCTCTGAGTCCAGGATTATTTCTACCATTTCCCAGTCTCCTTGATGATGATTCAGAGTTCCAGGGTTAAAAGCATAGAAAAACCAGTATTGAACAACGAAGTGTTCCATACTTTTTGTTACGCGGGCGTATACGGTGTATCCGAGGCTTTCTTTTTTCTGGCCATAGTCTTCGGCTATTTCTTCAAATCCGCCCAATGTGTCATTCAGAAAGTAATCTCCTCCTTGATAAAGAGAGATGCTTACTATTGTCGGAGAAGAGTCTACCAGAATGTTGCTGTCATCGGATTTTAGGAATAAAACAGAATTGTCTATGTGGTAGCTGACATCCGTTGGGAAGAATTTCTCTCCAGCCGCAAAATGAAGGTACGGAGCATATTTTAAGGCTAACTGGTTTTCATCGGAGTCTGGCACTCCATCGTTATCCCAATCGTCTTGAGCCATTAGGCTGTGAGGGGAAATCAACCACAGAGAAAACATCAGCGATAATATGAGGAAGATTGAGGCATTAAGCCACACATGCGTATGCAAATATTTCATCGTGACAAAGCTCCAACTAATTCTTTATCATTTCACGTGAACCGCATTGGTTTTTCTTTTATAAAAGATTTTTGCGCGATCCGTTTCTCTGGCGGTAAGAGTTGAATTTTTCGTCGCCTATGTTCGCTTTCATATACGATTAAAGTTGCACCTTGGAAAGTCTTAAGTGCTTGGCGATAGAAAAACGATTGAGCCGAAATGAAAGTTGCAATGTATTATAGCCAAGAGGACATAAGAATAGAGAAAATGTCCACACCCAGAATAGGTGAAGACGAAGTTCTTGTAGAAATGAAAGCATGTGGGATATGCGGCTCAGACCTTATGGACTGGTATCTCAGAAACCGTGCTCCACTGGTTCTCGGACATGAACCGGCAGGAATAATAGCTAAGGCTGGAAGCATAGTTGAGGGCTTCACAGTCGGTGACAGAGTCTTTGTGCACCACCACGTGGCGTGCCTGACGTGTCACTACTGCCTACACGGAGACTACACGCTATGCGAGCAGTTCCACAAAACGCACATCGAACCAGGTGGATTCTCAGAACACTTCAGAGTTCCAGCACCAAACCTTCAAATCGACACCTTAAAGATTCCGGAAAACATCTCTTTCGAAGAAGCCACACTAATCGAACCGGTTGGCTGCTGTTTGCGAGCCCTCAAAAAATGCAGCATAAAAGCTGGCGATTCGGTGGCGATAATTGGCGCTGGACCAGCCGGAGTGATACACACGGCTTTGGCGAAAATTTTCGGAGCAGTACAAATAATTATCAGCGATCTGATTGATTACCGCCTAAAAATGGCGGAGAAGTTCGGAGCAGACATCATGGTTAACCCGGAAAAAGAAGAACTCGCCGAGGTTGTTAAGTCTGAGACTGACGGAAGGGGAGCGGACCTTGTGGTTGTTGCTGCGCCGAGCATAGGCGCATATAAAACTGGAGTAGGCGTTTGCCGCAGAGGGGGGAGGCTCTGTGTTTTTGCACCCACCTTGCCTGGAAAATATCTGCCTGTAAGCCCGAAAGAGCTGTTTTTCTCGGAGATTCAGATAATCCCTTCTTACTCAACTTCACACTTAGAGACGAGAACCGCTTTGGAGCTGATAGAATCCGGTAGAATAGATGCAAAGGGGTTGATGACTCATCGTTTTCCACTTACGGATGCGGCTGAAGCCTTTAAAACAGCCCTAAGGAATAAGGAAAGCTTGAAGGTTATCATTTTAAACGAGTGATGAGAATGAGGGCAGCCATGCTTTACGGCATAGGAGACCTGCGGGTAGAAGATGTTGAGGTGCCCGAGGTTGACGCTGGCGAGGTGTTGGTTAGGGTCAAGGCAGCCACAACATGTGGCACGGATCTTAAAATCCTTCAGAGGGGCTACGTCGAAAAGGTGATAAAGCTTCCAACGATTTTCGGGCATGAATGGGCTGGCGATGTCGTTGAAGTCGGAGAAGGGTTGGACTGGCCTAGAAAGGGTATGCGTGTCCGCGCCGGAAACAGTGCCCCATGTCTGCGCTGCATCATGTGTCGGAGAGGCAGGTACAACCTTTGTGAGAACATGATCTGGCTCTGGGGAGCCTACGCTGAGTACATCAAGGTTCCAGCCCACATGGTTTTGGTGAACACGCAGGAGGTTCCGCAGCACGTTTCATACGAAGAAGCGGCGGTTGCCGAACCCTTGGCGTGTGTGCTGCACGGAGTTGAAGAGGCAGGGGTGAAACTCGGTGACACCGTGACAATAATCGGCGCTGGACCGATCGGCTTATTGCATCTACTAACTGTTAAGAAGATCGGCGCAGAAAAGACGATCATCATAGACCTCGTGGAAGAAAGGTTAAGCCTCGCTAAAAGGCTGGGAGTTGACGAGGCAATCAACGCTGGAAAAGAGGATGTTGTGGAAAGGGTTCGACAGTTAACTGGTGGATACGGCGCAGACGTTGTGATAGAAGCCATAGGATTGCCAGCAACCTGGGAGCAAGCCTTGAATCTTGTTAGAAAGGGTGGGGCGGTCTTAGAGTTCGGCGGATGCCCCCCTGAAACGGAGATAAAAGTCGACACGGAACTCCTTCACTACGGAGAGGTAACAGTGCTCGGCGCCTTTCACGCGACCCCTTTGCACTTCAAAAAAGCCCTAAACCTGATAGCCTCAAGAACAATCGATGTGAGACCGCTGATAACACGGAAACTTCGATTGAAAGATATTAAAGAAGCCTTTGAAATATTGTCTACGTCTAAGAGCGAGATAAAAATAGCGATAAACCCCTAAGTGAACGTGAGAGCTTTATGAAGGCAGCTGAAGGTTACATCTTAAGAATCGCAACAAAGGAGTGGGTTGACCAAGTCTTTGACGTAGCAGTCTATTATACTGGGTTCCGCAGAAAATGGCGCCCGGGGCAAACGATAATATTCGTGCACAAGACGAATGTTGGCGACGCTGTTGTTGGCTACGGCGTAATAGAAAACGTTTACGAAAGGGATGAGCTTTCCGAAGAGGAACGGCGCGAGTGCGAAAAACGGGGATGGACGAAGGCTCTAGAATTCAAGTACGTCCTAAAATTTGATAAGCCATTACCCATTAAGGAAACGGTTTTGAAAGACTTGAAAGTTCGCGGGAGATTCCTTCACGGTTTATCGCTTAGCAAGCAACAGCTAAGTTCAATCATAGGTCAGGCTGAACGCTTACAAAAGTAAGTGACCGTTGGAAAAGACGGGCAAAAGGATTAGAATGCTGATTCCGGTCCATGGTTTTGTGATTGAGAGGCAGGCTTGTCAAACAGCTTTTGCAGTTCCGCGGTTTTCAAATGAAATAGTTGGGGACAAAAGTCTCATCAGGAAACGGTAATCTTGCGTCTGTCGTTAAATTTAAGCCTATTTGATTCAGCGTCTTTTCGTTACCTTCGTTCACAAGATGGGTGGTGTGCATTTCACAACCTTTCAGTTTATTTAGCGCATCTAAGCATTTGCGTGCATTCTCGTCGGATACCGCGCTTGCAGCCAATGCGTTGAGTATTTCTTTTACATCCAATGATGCGCTGCTTAATCTCATTGCATTCTTTAATTGTATAATGTTTTTGATTACGTTCGGGGATATCACGTCGACTTCATCCGGTATTTTTGCGATCATCTTGGTTGCATTCAGAATCGCCGCTGATTCAGCGTAGAGCAGTGGCGAATTCTTGCCTGTTACGATTAGAGTGTTATCTGAATCCAAGGAGATTTCGATTGCCGCGCCACAGAACACACCTTTGTATCCTTTTCCCTCGTCTTTTCTCCTTCTAGCGTCTTCCGCTGCTTCTCTTGCTGGCAGGACAACAGAACGGTCTTTGGGATTAACGCCCGCCTTCTCCACAATTTTTTCCATTCTCTCAAGAGTATCGTAAAGAGTATTACCCTCTACAAATTCTCTGTGATATGTAAAATAGCGTCTTACGATTTCTTCCTTACTTGCTTCACGTACCACGTCATCATCGATTATTCCCTCTTTAACCCTGTTGACACCCATGTCGGTTGGTGATTTATATTTCGCCATTGCATCGCCTTTATCAACTATCTTATCGATTATCTTTTTCATTATTGCAAAATTTTCCACGTCTCTAGTGTAATTGATTGCTGTTATTCCGTATGCTTTTTTATGGAATGGGTCTACGATGTTATAATCTCCTATGTCCGCGGTTGCTGCTTCGTATGCAATATTTACCGGATGGTTAAGACTTAGATTCCATACTGGAAACGTCTCGAATTTTGCAAAACCGGACTTGACACCTCGTTTTCTCTCGTTATAAATTTGCGCCATACAGAATGAGAATTTACCGCTACCTGGTCCAGGTGCTGTGACAACTGCAATCTTTTTCTCAGTATCCACGTACTCTTGTTTGCCGTATCCTTTATCACTTACAACAAAATCCAAATCCTTAAGGTAGTTTGGCACCTCGTAATGTATGAAAACACGTATTCCCCTATTCTGAAGTTTTTGTTTGAATTTTTTGGCAATCAATTCGTTATCAAACCTATTTATCACCACGGCAGAGACATCTAGACCCATCTCGCGAAGATCGTTTAT
>DAOVFC010000070.1 GCA_030668645.1 Candidatus Bathyarchaeota archaeon | reverse complement strand
ACACAGGAAGAGAGGGAGAGGCTTGCGCAAACCTACAAGTCTCGGATGATGACGGTTAAAGAGGCGATTTCGAAGGATGAGTCTTTAGTTGCCTTACACGAGCTTGAGGCCATGCAGGAAGACCTGATGAAGCTGTTCAGCGAACGCTTCGACGATTTATGCGGAAAAATCGAGGAACTGCGCTCAAAGGTTGAGGTGAAGCCTATAAAAGAAATTACCATACCAACCGCAAGAACATCAGCCGTGGCTGAAAAACTGGCACTCGTGAAGGGGAAAGGAAGAAGGAAGAGAAAAAGACCGCCAGCCAAGCCAAGCCCGAAAGCAGAGGCTGAAAAAAGAATAGAGAAAATCAGAGCGGAAGTGGAAAAGGTTCTGGAGAAACTGGGGCAGATGGAAATTGAAACCTGAACAGGAACGGCGTGAAAAATCAAAGAGAAACGCGGCTTTGGAAGCCGTCAAGCATGTTAAAAACAATTTTGTTGTAGGCTTAGGAAGCGGAAGCACAGCCGCATACGCCATCGAAGAAATCGGAAACAGAATAAAACGCGAAGGCCTGCGTATCTTAGGAGTGCCAACTTCTCATCAAGCGTTCGCCCTAGCCGTTGAACATGAAATCCCAATAACGACCTTCGAGACGCACCATCAGATAGACTTGACAATAGACGGAGCAGACCAGATAGACGACGAACTGAACCTGATAAAAGGCATGGGTGGAGCACTCACCCGCGAAAAGATAGTTGCATCAGTATCAAAAAGTCTCGTCATAGTTGCTGAAGAAAGCAAGAGAGTCAAAATCTTGGGACAGAACAACCATCCATTACCAATAGAAGTTTTACCCTTCGCAACACCCATTATAAAGCATAAAATACGCGGAATCGGCGGAGCCCCTGTTCTAAGACAAGGGACAAGAAAGGTTGGTCCAGTCATAACGGACAACGGCAACTTCATAATAGACGCAAGTTTCGGACCTATACACAAACCCGCAGAATTGGAGCTTAAACTCAAAGGAATCACAGGGGTTGTTGAAACAGGATTATTCATCAAAATGACCGATGTTGTTTATCTTGGAAAGCCCGACTCAACCGAAAGAATCGAGCGAAAGAAATAACAATCTGCTCTTCCGCATAAAGTGTAGCAGCCTAAAAAACGCAGCCGGGGTAGCCTAGCCTGGTTATGGGCGCCAGACTCATAATCTGGAGAGCATGAGGGCCAGATTGCCCAGAAGTCGCGGGCTCGAATCCCGCCCCCGGCACTAGACAGCTGCTTGTTTGGAACATCCTCTGTTTCTGAAGGGAGTTGAGAAGTTTTTTGTAGGAAAGTTTATATGTAGTACTTTTAGTGTGTAGTACTTGATTTGTATGAAAAACGAAGTTGTTGTAACTAGGAAGGGGCAGACAACCATTCCAGCTAAGATTCGTAGGAAATACGGAATTGAAGAGGGGACACGGCTTGAGGTTGTCGAAACCGAAGAAGGAATCCTCTTTAAACCTGTAAAATCAACCATTGACCTCGCTGGTTCCGGGGCCAAATATGCCACTCCTGAAGAGATGAAGAGGCTTCTGGATAGGCTAAGGGAAGAGGATGTCTAAAAAAGTATACGACACCCGATTCTTCGTTGAATACTACTACTCAAAGGATATTGGGACACTGCAGAAACTTAAAGATGAAATCAGGAAGAGCAAAGAAAGATACATTTCTGCCATAGTAATTCATGAAGTATACCGACTCACGTTAAAAAAAGAGGGGCGAGAAACCGCTATTCTAAGAGCCAACCTCTTAGAAAAAGATTTTAAAGTAATGAAAGTTGATTCGATTATCGCAAAGAGTTCGGCGGAGTTGAGACACAAGTACGGAATTCCCATGGTAGATAGCATAATAGCTGCTACCAGCCTCTTTATCGACGCCACATGCATTACAGATGATCCACACATCAGATCAATAAAAGAAATTCACACTAAATGGATTACAAGCGTCTAAAACGGAGTTTTATTCTATTTCCCGCACTTTTATTTAGACAGAATTGTTATGGATGTGGTGCCTCTTGTTGATATTTCCAGCTGGTCTCCGAAGCCTTTTTTGACGTAGGCGTTTTTTATGGCGACTTTATCGCCTGTTTTTAAGTCCCTAACCGTGTCTGCGTGCTTTCGCCACGCCGAAACCCATATCCTGCCCGTTTCATCCTTGGCTTCAAATACGGTGAGCTTTACGTTTTCTCCCTTGGATGTTTTGACGTTCCTAAGCGTAGGTTTCGTAACAACTTCACCCTTAACATTAACGTGCTTTAATCCTTCTTTCAAATCCGCTATTTTTAAGAACTTTTCCGCAGGCTTGAGCGTTTCCACGTAAGTTCTTTGGTTAACGTGGATTTCTAGGCCTTCCATCAACGCTTTTTTCACTTTCGCGTTTACAATCTGCAGCTCAATGCCTTCCTTCAGCGTTTTTTCAAGCTCCTCCGCTTTCTCGTTCCAAGCCACAACTGTTATTTCATCTGTTTCGTCTGCAAGTTTGAAACGCATAACTTTTCCAACGCTTGCGTCTCGTCTTGTGAAAGTGGAGACTGGAAACAGTTTTTTTACAACACCAGCGACGTTGACCTTCTCATTTTTTTGCGCTTGAGCAATTTCTCCGATTGTTATCATGAATTTGCTGACTGAAGGATAATCTCTTGCTTCTACATCTTTAGGATTGATTTCGACTTCGCCTCTGTCTCCTACATTTAACTCGGTTTTTCCATCGTAGGCTTCCCGTGCATACCCGTGCGAAACGCGGATTATCTGGCCGACTTTCACTTGGCCTGATTCTACAAAATCCACCTTGTCATCCCACAGTGTAACTCTCATGATGCCACTCTTATCCGTAACAAGCAAATTCACGACTTTCCTGCCGTTATCTCTTCCAAAAGTTTTCGGTGGAAAAACAGCAATTACCCTTCCAGCGATTGTTACGTTATTCAAGCCTGGAACCAAGTCCTTTATTGAAATTCTCGGGGTTGAAACCTCTCGCGACATCTCTATGCCTAGCTCCGCCGCAATCATGCGTAGGAGAGTTTCATCCGCTATCAGACCGTCCGTCTTCTTTTTCTTCCTCTCTAATCTTTCTAGGATTTCTTCTCTTGAGATTTCGGGATGG
>DAOVFC010000035.1 GCA_030668645.1 Candidatus Bathyarchaeota archaeon | reverse complement strand
CACATCCTCATTTGTTCTTAATCCAGCGTTGTACAGTATGCGTCCGCGAACCCTGCCAACTCCCTTCAGTTTAACGAGAGGAAGCAGCTCCTTTCTAACTCCTTTTCCTATTCTCTCCATCAACTCGAGGATTGGCGGCAGTGCCCTTTTGTTGCCGAAGAGCAGCGCTAGCTGATGCGTAGCGTGAAGCAGCCATTTGGCGTTTTCAATCGTTCTGTAGAGGTCGCCTGGTTGCACCCTGAACCTTTCAAGCATCTCGTCTTCGCTTGCTTCCTCAATCCATGCTTTCAGAACTCTTGCGGTTTTTGCTTCTCCTAAGAACTCTTCGTAGGCTATTCTGTCTTCCCACTCCTCAGGCATGTCTACTAGAAACTCTTCTTTGTGTTCATCCACGAAAACCGATAGCTCGTCGAGTTCCCGCGCGTACGGTCGCAACTTCGGAGCCATATCCGGTGTGTGTGCGATCATATGGAGGATGCTTAACTCTGTTAGATAAGCGTGTTTTCTTCGCAGCGCGTCGCGGAGGATTACACCTGAAACCGGGTCTATGTAGAGTTCACTCACCCTTTTTCCGAACCTTGTTGCGTAGATGTTTTCACCGCTGACTTCGATCATTTCCTCGTCATAAAGATACTTCAGAATCTTGGCTACCACGCCCTTAATCGCCCCTATGCCGTACTGGTACGCGTAAAAAGTTCTGCCAAAAAAGTCGTAGATTCCGTGTTCCGTGTGCGCGAAATCTGATGATATGGTTGCTAGCACATGGGACCTTAAGATTCGTTCAACGGCGAGTCTGGACCATATCCGTTCAGGACTTGAAAGGACGTAGCTTTCCGTCAAATAATCCGCTTCATCATCCGTTTTGGCTATGAGCACCGCTTCACCAACCTTGTCGTACTTCGGCCTTCCAGCTCTGCCCGCCATCTGTTTGTACTCTAAGACGCTGATCGGATAGTAGCCATATCCCGGTTCGTATCGCCTGTAATCCTGAATGACAACCATCCTAGCCGGCAGGTTCACGCCGAAAGCCAGCGTGGGTGTGGCGGTTAAAACCTTAATTTTTCCCTCTCGAAAAGAATCCTCTATTATCCTGCGGTGTCCACCACCCAAGCCAGCGTGATGAAAAGCTGCGCCACGCCTCACCAACTCCGCTAAAAGCTCACTTATCCGCGTTCTTTCTCCAGTTGCCAGTATCTTTTTCACGTCACGTTCCAAAGAACGCTTTATGGGCTTGGATAGAAGCCCTTCAACTTCACCCGCAGCCTTTTTCGCCAGCGCAACAGAGTTTCTTCGCGTCGCCGCAAATATTAACGCCTGTCCACCTGATTTTATTATGTTTCGAGCCAGGTTTATCGCTGAGTTCTTCGTCTCTATCTCTATCTTGCGAGCATCACCATCCTTGTACTGTATCTCGTTGTGTAAGAGCACCCCTTCCTTAAGCGGAACGGGCCGCCACTCGGTCGTCACAGAGCCCGCCTTAAGCCACTCCGCCAGTTCTTCAACGTTGCTTATCGTTGCGCTTAAGGCTAAAACCTGCACATCCGGATTGATCTGCATCAGCCTCGCCAAAACAACCTCAAGCGTAGGCCCACGCTCCGCATCATTCAGCAGGTGAACCTCGTCAGCGACTACAAGCGAGATCTCATCCATCCATCTGGCTCTGTGCCTAAGAAGAGAATCCGCCTTCTCATTTGTAGTTATAATCACATCCCGTCTCTCAAGCCACGGGTCGCTGCTGTCGTACTCGCCTGTACTGATGCCTATTTTTATTCGTCTACCGTTAGGTTTTCTTATCGTAGCATACCTTTTGAACTCCTCGAATTTCTCGCTTGCTAACGCTCTCAAGGGTGTTAAGTAGATGGTCTTTCCATTCTTTTCCAGCACGTGCTTGAGCGAGCAAAGCTCAGCGATCAGGGTTTTTCCAGAGGCTGTCGGGCTGGCTAAAACGAGGTTTCTTCCCTTAAGCGCTCCAGCTTTGACCGCTTCTTCCTGTGGAGGATAAAGCTCCATGATTCCGGCTTTGATTATTGTCTCTTTCACGGATTCCGGTATCGGCAGATCTGTTATTTCCACTGAAATGCGCCCGTCTTTCTCTTACAAGAGCAATTACCACACCGATAATTTAAAGTGTTATGTGAATGACTAAAGTTGCTTTTAGGCTATGTTTTTCTATTAGATATTGATACTAATCGGTGGAGAATGCGAACTTGCCACAGGAATTGAATGCAGAATGATTGAAAACGTAAGGGAACTGCTTAAGGCGCACGAGGGACTGAAGCGCGAGGTCTATCTGGACATCGAAAACTCAAGCATGGTTCCTAAAGAAGTAATAGATGCGATGCTGCCGTACTATAATCAACGGGCATATGGCAACCCGACACTGACACACAAACCCGGCTGGGAAGCCTTCGAAGCAATAATGGAGTTTTCGCAAGAGATAGCGAAATTTCTGGGATGCAAAACACTCGAAGAAGTCAATTTCACTCCAGGAGAAACGGAAGCCAACAACCTAGCACTCATGGGAACAGCCCTTTCAATAAAAGATAAGGGTAAAAAAATCGTGATCTCTGAAATTGAGCCTCTAAGTGTGTTACACGTTGTCGATATGCTCACTAAACATGGATTTTCGGCGGCGAAGATTCCAGTTGACAGTGAAGGCTTCATAAACCTTAGAAAATTAGAGGACGCCATTGACAAAGAAACGATTCTTGTAAGTCTGTCGGCTGTAAATCACGAAATCGGAACCATAGAACCGATCAAAGAAGCGTTAAAAATAGTTAAGGACAAAAACCCCGAAACAATTTTCCACACCGACGCTTCAGACGCTTACGGCAAAATCCAGTTTGATGTGAAAGAGCTGGATGTGGATTTGGCGACCGTAAGCAGCTACAAGATTTTGGGACCACGAGGAATAGGCGCCTTATACGTTAAGGAAGGTGTTAATGTTGAGAGAATTCTAGAAGGCCAGATAGGAACGCAGAAGCTTTGGCCGGGAGTTGAAAACACGCCTCTGATTGTCGGTTTTGCAAAGGCGTCTCAGTTGACGTTTCAAAGCTTCAGAGACAACGTAGATCGTGTGCGAACACTGCGGGACAGACTGATCGACGGGATAACCAGAGGAATATCAGATGTTAGGCTTAACGGACCGAAAGGAGATAAAAGGGCTCCCGATAACGTGAACATAAGCTTTCTGAGATGTGAAGGTGAGGCATTGACAATCGAGCTGAGCCTGAACGGGGTCTATGTTTCAAGCGGAAGCGCGTGCACTAGGCGGCTTCTTCAACCAAGCCACGTTCTCGTCGCCATAGGCAGAAAATTCGTCGAGGCTCACGGCAGCATCCTAATGAAAGTTACAAGGTGCCACACAGAAGAAGACGTAAACTACGTTCTAGAAGTCATCCCAAAAGCTGTTGAAAGAATAAGAGGAATCGTCGGCTCTATGGAGGTGAAGTAGCATGTCTAGGTCTCCTCTTCCGTACAACCCAAAAATACTCGAGCTGTTCAGAAACCCGAAAAACCTTGGAAAGATGGAAGACGCCACGGTCACCGCCGTGGCAGGAAACCCCTTATGCGGAGACATGATAATCTTCTACTTAAAAATCAACGACGAAGGCGTCATTGAGAAAGCGTCCTTTGAGAGTTACGGCTGCGCCGCAAACATAGCAACTTCAAGCATAGTCACAGAGATGATAAAAGGGATGAAGCTCGAAGACGCGTGGAACATCTCTTGGAAAAGTGTGATAGAAGCCGTGGGCGGACTGCCGAGCGTGAAGTTCCACTGCGGCATCCTAGCCGTTGGAGCACTAAAAAGAGCCATCAGAGTGTACTACAAGAACAAAGGTGTTTCTCCAAACTGGCTCCCGAAAGAACCAAGTTTTGAAGAAAAACAAGCGTTGAAAGAGGAAGAGTTAGCGGAGATGCTTTCAAAAAGAATGAAAACAGAGGAAGAAAAATGATGTTAGACCCATACGAGATTAGGAAAGATTTTCCAATACTGAAACGGAAAATAAACAACCACCCCCTAATTTACTTCGACAGTGCGGCAACATCTCAAAAGCCGAGACAAGTAATTGAGGCTATCAAAAATTTTTATGAAAATTGTAACGCGAACGTTCACAGAGGTGTTCATACACTTTCCCAGGAAGCCTCTGAGCTTTATGAAAACGCACATGAAGAAGTTGCCAAGTTCATAAACGCAAAAGGTATGGAAGAAATAGTTTTTGTGAGAGGCACAACCGAAGCGATAAATCTAGTTGCTTACGCTTGGGCTCTCAGAAGTCTAAAGAGGGAAGATGAAGTTTTAGTGACGTTGATGGAACATCACAGCAACATAGTTCCTTGGGAGTCTCTCTCAAAAATAAACGGGTTCCAAGTTAAATACGTGGGAGTCAACAACGACGGAACCCTAAACTATGAGGTTTTTGAAAACGCAATCTCTGAGAGGACCAGAATCGTTTGTCTGCCGCACATCTCGAACGTTACGGGGGGTATAAATGACGTAAAAAAAGTTGTGAAGATGGCACACGAACATGGCGCGTTGGTGCTTGTGGATGGCGCTCAATCTGTTCCCCATCTCCCTGTGGACGTTAAAGATTTGGATATAGATTTTCTCGCTTTTTCAGGACATAAAATGCTGGGTCCAACAGGCATAGGTGTCTTGTACGGTAAACATGAAATCCTCGAGGAGATGGAACCATTCCACGGTGGAGGTGCGATGATAAAAGAAGTTTCCTTTAACACGATAACAAGGCGTTGCTCGATTTCTTGGAATGACCTGCCTTGGAAGTTTGAAGCTGGAACACCCAACATCTGCGGCGGCGTGGGTTTAATGGCGGCTATAAAATACCTAAAGGGCATAGGCATGGAAGCAGTCAGGGCGCACGAGAGAATGTTAACAGGGTATGCCATGCGTCGCATGAAAGAATGTGAGAAAGTCAGAGTGTACGGACCCAAAGATGCATCCGCTAAATGTGGGATAATCCCCTTTAACGTTGATGAGTTGAGCTCACATGACGTCGCCTTGTTCTTCGACAGCCATGCAATCATGATCCGAAGCGGCTTCCACTGCGCCCAACCGCTACACGAAAAATTTAAGCTGAAATCCTCAGCCAGAGCGAGCTTCTACATCTATAACACCCGCGAGGAGATCGACCGGTTTATTGAAGTTTTAAAGGAGATCGCCGGGTTCTGATGAACGCCGTGGAAGATTATGTGGCTAGAGTTGAAGAAACATGCGGCCAAGATAGAGGCTTTGTTGTAATACTTAGATACAACAAGAAAGACGAGGCAATCGCAAAGATTCTGGAAAAGGCGAAGATGGAGAAGTCAATTTCTCGGATAGTTTTTGAACTAACTTTCAAAAATGTTTCTTTTCGTCTTTACGGGACCGGCAAAGCCATTTTCCGGAATTTGAAGGATAAACGCGAACTAAAGAAGGTTTTAGCTGATCTTTTGCTCTAGTTCCAAAAGTTTCTTTCTCTGTGGGCATATAAGATTTGGCAACTCCTAGCTCTTACATTCCTGTTAACATCAACAGTCTATACGCTATCCCACCGACAACAATTGCGAACGCTATCTCGAAAAATGTGATGAATAACGCTCTTCTCCACTCTCACCAGAATTCTCCTCGCCATTCCTCTGCCTATGGCAAGTCTTGAACCTCTTACATGAATTTCTATGGGACCATGGAAAAGTGCAGACTTTACAACCGTTATTCTTGTTCCGGGAGTAAGGCACATGTCCTCCAATCTCTTCTAGAAACCCCAGCTATGACGGCGGCGATGCTCATGTCTTGTTGATGGCTTGATGGAGACGATGACTACTACTTCTCCCGGCTCTAACTCGCTTAGCCTTTTTTCCATGTTAAGTTTCCTCGGTTTAGCCGCAAATTTTTAGGGTTGCCTAATCAATTGATATAATCAATATTAAGTTTATTTGGTGATTGCTCTAAAGAAGTTAGGCACAATGCCAAAAAACGAAAAGAGTTAGAAAATTAACTATAAACCTAACAATTATACGCTTGTATGCCGTTATTTCTTTTTACAGTAATTCTTGCTTTTTCTTTGAAAAGTTAAGTATGTGCCCCTTTTGCTCCCTTAAAGAGAATAAGTTTGATTTCTCCATGATTTCTAGAATTCTGTCCTTCTTCATGCGGAAGCAAAAACGTGTAGAGAGATAAGCGTTTGGTTTCAAAACTCTGTACAATTCTCTTAGTAGGGATTCTCTATGTTCAATTTCAGGTAGCACTCCATATAGCAAG
>DAOVFC010000013.1 GCA_030668645.1 Candidatus Bathyarchaeota archaeon | reverse complement strand
GTTAACGGTTTTCTTTCGCCTTTTGGGTTCGCGGGTTTGAACATGCCTTTTCAAATGATTGGAATGGCGATAGCCGGTGTTTCGGGCGGAGTCTATAGGTGGTACATGTCCGGCAGGACTAACTCAGCAAGATTTTGCACGGAAGCCGCTATCCTAGGAGCTTTTATCGCCTTAGTATATGATTTAATCACTAATATTGGAGTAGGAGTTTCCTTCATCCTAGCGGGAATGAACCCTGCCTTAGCTCTTTTCTCAGCAATAGCCTACGGCGCCTTCTTCTCAATAATTCACGTATCCTCCAACACCGCCGTTTTTGGAATCTTAACTCTTCCATCAGTGAACGCCTTAAACAACTTGATAAGGGGCGACAGGTTTGGTTGAGAAAAGAACACTCATATTTGTAACATTAGCGGTACTTGTTTGGGCGGCGTCAACTTCGAGTCTCGCAGGATACTTCTACCTTCAAAACGCAACGTATAGTGAGCTACTTGCTGAAAATCAGCAATCCATAGACGAAATGGCCACAGCGTATGACGAATCGATGGCTAAATATAACAACTTATTAAGCGGATATTCTACGTTATACGGAAATTACTCCTTCCCGATGGGCACCAACTTCACCCTATTAACATATTCCTTTGGCAAGCTACTAAACAACTTAAAGGGTAATTACAGCTACCTTTTAACGAACCAAGATGATATGAACAAAACTTATCACGCACTACAGAAGAAATATCAAACGATTAGTCAAAAAAGTAACGTTACGAGAGAAGAATTTGGAGAATTACTAAGCGAATATTACGAATTGTTCAATGTGCTCTCAATGAGAGAACTCAGCGGAATAGTCACCGAAGCTGTGACATTAACCGTGAGTGTGTGCATAGACTACGGGAACGAAACAGTAGTGTGGCATAACGAAACAAGCATGCCCGCAGGTTCCACCCTGTTCCAACTGACACAAGAAATCGCTACAATCAACTACACCTACTACCCGGAGATGAAGCCTGGACACGTCCGCTTAACTTCAATTAATGATAGGAAAGAATATTCAATTGGTTATTATGAAGGATGGTCTTGGATTTGGTGTTACTGGAATGATGGAGAGCAAGAATGGATTTCAGGACCTGTTGGCTGTGACGCTTGGATGCTAAATGCCGGCGGCATCTACAAGTGGAGCTTTGAGCACTGGTCTTGGCCCTAACAAGTTTAAAAGTTTTAAGCGCATCCATATTAGTATTCTCCAAGGATGTTTCAATCATGGACACTGTGTCAGAAATCTTTAACAAAGTTAGAGGAGAGGGAAGAAAGTTTCTGCTTGAGACAGAAGCCAAAGTTGTCTGCATGGAATACAGCATCCCAGTCACCAAGTTTAAACTAGCGAAAAATGAAGCTGAAGCCGTTAAATTCGCGGAAGAAATCGGATATCCAGTTGTTCTTAAGATTGTCTCGCCAGAGGTTATCCATAAATCAGATGTTGGCGGCGTTATAATCAATCTAAGGAATAAAAAGGATGTTCGAAACGCCTACAAAAAAATACTGGGAAACGTTAGGAAGCATAAGGCAGACGCAAAAATTGTCGGTATGCTCGTCCAAGAAATGGCTCCTTCGTCAACCGAAGTTATAGTGGGCGCTATTAAGGACCCGCAGTTCGGTCAGGCGTTAATGTTTGGATTGGGCGGGATTTTTGTGGAAATTCTCAAGGATGTAACTTTCAGAATTGCACCCATAAAGGAGGAAGAAGCCCGTGAAATGATAACTGAAGTTAAGGCTTACCCGCTACTGAAGGGTTATAGAAATCAGCCTCCAGCTGACATAGACGTCATAGTGAAAATCCTGCTGAACACTTCGAAGCTCGTTATGGATCATCAGGAGATCAAGGAGCTGGACCTCAATCCGATAATGGTTTACGAGAAGGGAGCAAAAACAGTAGATGCCAGAATCGTCCTTGAATAGGTACAAGAACTGGCCTAAGCATGAAATCCTCTCAAAAACTTGCGTTCCACCAGAAAACCCATTGTTCATAGGACTAGACGGATGGAGATTCAAAAATTCTCGGCGCGCTCAGCATATGGCAATAAGGTGGAGAATCAAGGAAAACTGGAGCCTACCACTTTTCACAGAAAAAAATGGGGCAGAGCTAATCCAACAAATCTTGGAATGGACAAGACAGAAGAAGGAGAGATAGGTTGTCAAAGCAGCAGAAACTCCATAAAATCCAAGAATTAACGCAGAAACTCTCGGAGCTAAAAGAGCAGCGGAACAGGTTTGACGCAGAGGCAAGAGAGTGGGCGGAAAAGCGAAACAGAATCAATGAGCAGTTTAAGGATCTACGCACCGAAGCCACTGAACTGAAAAATGAAAGAAACAAGTTAAACGAGAGAGTCAGAGAGCTGAAACAACTACGAGAAAAAACGAAAGCCGAAATACGTGACAAACTCGGGGAAATAAAGGAATTGAGTCAGAAAACTAAGGCTTTAACCAACAAAAAGCCCTGCAAAAGCCTTCAAACTCTGCAAAAAGAACTCGAAAGCACAGAATGGAAAATTCAAACGACGTCCCTAAGCCTACCGGAAGAGAAAGAGCTTGTCGAAAAGGTCAAACGACTCGAAATACAGCTAAGAGTCCACAAAAGACTTCGGCAACTGAAACAAGACATGCTTGAGCTACAAGCCGAAGTAAAAGCCCTCGAAACAAAGAATAACCGTTGCCATGAAAAATTAACAAAGACAGCTCAAAAAAGCCAGGAAATTCATGAGCAAATGCTAGAGAAAATCGGCAAAGCTAAGGAGCTTAAAACTGAGGCGGATAGCCTACATCAAAGGTTTCTACAAGCAAGGGAAAGAGCTAAGGCGGTTCACGGAGAGGTTGTTGGAATCTTAGATGAAGTGAAACCGCTGAGAGAAGCGGTTCGAAGGGAGGAGGAAAAGGAGAAAAGGAAGAACGAAGAAGCACTTCGGAAAAAACTTGAAAAACAAGCAAGAGAGAAACTCAAACGCGGTGAAAAATTAACTTGGGAAGAGTTTCAAATTCTCGCAGAGAAAGGAATCAGAACACAAGATTAAAGTGAAGCACTATATAAATAAATTAGGAGAATTGAATGACAACGGAAGAAGAAACGAAAGAAACGGAGCAGAAGAGAATTTTAATTTTAAGCGTTGACAGAGACGACGATTTAGGAGTAAAAGTCGGAGTTAAAACTCCTGTTTTGGGAAGGGAGGAGAACCTTAACGCCGCCGTAGCCTTGGCTTTACGTGACCCAGAAGAGGCTGACGCAAATGCGATGTTCGAAGCGGTACGCATTTATGACCGTCTGCAAAGCGAAGGTAAACCAGACGAGGTTTTGCAAATAGCAGCCATATCCGGCTCCGAGCTAGGTGGAGTGGGTGCAGATAGAAAAGTTGTTGCCGAATTAACCGAATTATTGAGTTCTTTTCCGGCGAACGAGGTTATTTTGGTTACAGACGGATACTCGGATGAGGCGGTTCTACCGCTTGTAGAGTCAAGGGTACCGGTTTCCTCTGTCAGAAGAATAGTAATGAAACACAGCAAATCAATCGAGGAAACAGCCGCTTTGTTCACGCGATACCTACAAATGATTACTGAAAACCCACGTTACTCTCGCATCGCATTAGGTTTACCTGGACTGCTTCTCCTCATTCTAGGAATTCTATCACTTTTTAATCTACTCTACTTCTATTGGGTAGCCTTCATCCTTGTTTTGGGCATTCTCATGCTTGTAAAAGGTTTCAGAGTTGACAAGGCAGCCAGTAACTTTTACCGATGGATCAATGAGTACTCCCCACCACCTCTTTCCGTACAGATTTTAAACTATTCCACGGTTGCTGGAGTATTATGCGTAGTCATCAGTTGCTATCTAGGATGGACAGCTGCCGCAACGGGAATCACCATGACTCCCCCCGATTTCGCTGGATGGCTTAAAATTCTTCCGCAAGCCGCTGGTCACTTCATTTACGGCTCTATGGATCTTATGGTTGTAGGAATTTGCGTGCTGTTGTTGGGAAGAGCGATAGGATGCTATTTTGAACACGACACTAGGCTACTGCGTAACGCAGCCTTAATAGCTCTGATAGGCTGGTCTAGACAAATTCTCGACGGAACATCCGAAGTGCTCATCAGTCCCGAAATGGGATATGAAAAACTCGTTTTCTCCATAGTAATCGGTGTCTTGATAGCAATAGCTTCTGTTTTAGTCATAGTTGTTGTCCATAGATCTGCGAGAGAATTTTTCAAGGAGACAGAGGAACAGGTTGAAGACTTTGGAAAAGAAGGTTGAATTTGCAATTATTGGCGGAACCGGATTTGAAAGGTTGTTCAAAAATGCCGAACCGTTGCTTGTTGGAACACCTTTCGGAATAGCTGCCGCCATATCTATTGGAGAAATCGATGGGAAAACCGTGGCTTTTCTTCCCAGACATGGACCTGACCATTCTATTCCTCCACACAAAATAAACTATAGAGCGAATATTTACTCGCTCCATAAGATTGGTGTGAAAAGAATTTCAGCCACAAACGCTGTCGGCGCCATAAACCCTGATTTTAAACCCGGAGACATGGTTATCCCGCATGATTTCGTTGATTTCACAAGACTCCGTTGCACAACATTTTATAACGAAGCCCCAGTAACACACATTGATGTTTCACAGCCGTACTGCCCAGAAATCCGTAGATTGCTGATTGAAACAGCGGAAAAACTGGGATTAGCTGTCTGGGATAAGGCTGTGCTGGTTTCTACCGAAGGCCCGCGTTACGAAACTCCAGCGGAAATTGAAGTATTCAGACGATTAGGCTGCGACATCGTCGGCATGACCGGTCTTCCAGAAGCTGTGCTCGCGAGAGAGCTTGAAATCTGCTACGCTTCAGTTTGTTACGTTTCAAACATGGCTGCTGGCAGGCAGGAACGCTTAACAGCGCAGGAGGTTTCAGAGGTTTCTAAGCGAGTTTCGCCTAAATTAGAGCAACTTTTAATTGAAACGATTAAGCGTTTACCGTATGAGCGCAACTGTCCATGTGCACACGCGCTTAAGGATGCGAGGTTCAGATAGCAAATGCTTGAAGCTCTTCTTTCAACGATTGGAGCCTACAAAGTTTATGAAAAATGGCTGTGGCTTCAAGTTAAGAACTATGCGAAGCCGGAGCACATAGCGATTATTTTGGATGGAAACCGCAGATGGGCCTCTGAAAGGGCGCTCAATCCATGGTTTGGTCATGAAAAAGGCGCTGAGAAAGTTGAGCAGCTTCTTGATTGGTGTCAGAAACTGGATGTCAAATCTATAACCCTGTACGCCTTTTCAACAGAGAACTTTCGCCGCTCCAGAGAGGAAGTTGAGGAGATTATGCATATTGCGGAGGAAGAGTTTCGGCAGATTCTCACGGATGAACGCATACACGAAAATAAAATCCGTGTCAAGGTTATCGGCAGGGTAGGCTTACTGCCTGAAAGTTTACAGCAGCTCATAATGGATGTGGAGAAAGCGACGCAAGATTATGATGAACATTTCTTAAACATAGCGTTTGCCTACGGTGGAAGAGCGGAGATCGTGGACGCCGCAAGGAAAATCGCGGAAAAAGTGCATAAGGGTAAGTTAAAAGCTCAAGACATTGATGAGGCAACGTTTGAGCAGTATCTATACACATCGCATATGCCAAAACAGGATCCAGATTTGATTATCAGAACCTCGGGTGAGGAGCGTTTAAGCGGCTTCTTGTTATGGCAATCCGCCTACAGCGAACTCTTTTTTCTAGATGTTTATTGGCCGAATTTCCGCTTCATAGATCTTCTGCGGGCTGTTAGGACCTTTCAAAGACGCAAGAGACGCTTTGGTCGGTAGGTAAGCTGTGTCAAGCTCTTTTCTTTGCGCTTACTATAGAGATTACGTCTCTGTCTTTGAGTGTGTAGTCTTCTCCAACCCTTTTCTTTTCCCTTGCCTCAACCGCGTAGATGAAGCTTTCTCCCAGGTCTGTGTGGATTAGGTACGCGAGTTGACGGGTTGTTGTTCCGTAAGGCACGAGGTAGGCATCCGGCAGAACTCTTCCGTTGTGATCTGTCAAGTGTTCTATGTCTTCAACCGGATAAACTGTGATCATGCCTAGAAGCTTGAAGAAAGCCGAGTTTATCGCTTCTTGCACGCCTGTTGAACCTAACTTAAGCAGAATCTTCTCTCTTATGGTTTCCAGCGCCTTAACTTGGCTTTCGTTTAATCGCTCCGGCTTGTTTATTTTGAAGTTGCAGTCTCCGGGTCTGTAGTCTATCAGCTTCTTGTCGGCGGCTCTTCTCAGTGCGAGTTCGGCTTCCGCACAACAAGGCACAACCATGTAATCCGCCTTTTTTAGTCTCTCAAAGTTTTCCTCCGCCGTGGATATGTCGATCTTATTCGCCACTATCAACATCGGTTTGGCAATCTGCCTCAACGTGCTGACAAATTTTATGAAGTCTTCCTCGCTCCAAGTTGTGGGTTTTTCAGCGTTCAGCCCCGCTCTTCTCACCGCTTCGATGATGTGGCTTCTCCTTATCGTTAACCCGCTTAAACGCTCTTCCAGCATCGAAAAGAGATCTTTCGACTCCAACTCCGCCATCCTAGCAATTTTTGGCCAGTCACGCTTCAGTATGCTCGCAAGCCACATCGTGATTTCAAACTCTAAGAATCGTGCATCCTCCAACGGGTCATGTTCGCCTGGCTTGCATATTCTTCCCTCGGAATCCGTTCCACCGGAAGCGTCAACGATGTGAACCAAAGCGTCAGCTTTCCTAATCTCGTCCAGAAACTGATTGCCTAAACCCCTTCCTTCCCATGCGCCTGGCACCAACCCGGCGCAATCAATCAGTTCCACGGGGATAAGCCTCACCCCATCTAAGCATATCGAGTTTACAGGGTTGTCTTTAACGTTGAATTCCTTGCACACACACGGAGTTCATACGTACCCTATCCCTCTGTTGGGCTTTATCGTCGTGAACGGATAACTTGCAATCTCAGCAGGCGCAAGCGTTGCAGCGCTAAAAAATGTTGATTTTCCAGTGTTCGGCTTTCCCACTATTCCAACCATCAAACTTTTCATTCTCCGCATCTAAAGTTAAACGCATCATGTAAATGAAACTTCTGTTTGCGCTTTCTCTTCAGCTTGACAGCGCCTCAGAAACACCAAAACAATTGATAGGATAGCTATTGGAACGCCGAGGAGTATGGCGAACACCTTTGCAATAAGTACCCACGCATTTTCCAACGCTGCTTTAGCGGAATCTAAAGCGGTGGTTATGCTTGAGTGAGCGGATTGCTGTTGCCCATTCCAAAGTTCAACCGCGTTTTGCAGATAAACCTCGCTTTCCAGAAATTCTTGTTCAACGCTCTCTGCTTCAGACGGAAAAATTAGAGGTGTTCCGAAAACGTTTCCGAGAAAAATTGTGAACTTCACTCGTTTTATCTCTGACACAGTCTTTACTATGTTTTCTGCGAAGGAGTCGTCGTTGAAAACGCTCACGGAGCAAGGCGTTATCGAAACCCTTTGCTCATCTTCTGCTTCTCCACTCGTGCAGTTGAAGACGTAGTTAGCGTATGGTATAACTTCCGGTGTGCTCTGGATAGAGCTGAAATGCCGATTGTCTAAAGTGTCGAATAGCTGCCACGTAGCGTCAACGGGTATCCAACCGTAGTTTTCCAGATAATACTCAGTCCACATGTGCCCATCCTCCGTCGTTTCACTAGTGAAGTGAAAAGCGAAACCCGCTTGAATTCTAGCCGGGATTCCGGCTGCACGGCACAACGCGACAAAGAGATAGGAGCACTCGGAGCAGTCGCCAACCCCGTTGTTTAAAGCCCACAGAGCACCCCTTTCCTCATCTTGGACCTTGTAGCGTACGTGTTTGGTTACGAAATTATAGATCTTCAAAACCGTTTTGTGCGTGTCGGTTTCGTTACCAATTATACTTTCTGCCTTTGAAATTATTTCCTCTCTGTCAGATTCAATTAGCTTTTCAGGCTTCGTGTACTTCATGTACAGATCTGTACTTCTGTCGTAGCTCGCCACCAAACTTGAGTTAATTAAATAATGGGTGCTAAAGGAAAACACGTGATAGTTAATTCTCACGCTAAAATTTTTTTCTCTGTCGATTTTTATACCCTCCCAGAAAGCATACATGTTTCCAGAGTCATCTTCTAAAATTTTTGGCTGATTTGACGCGTAAATATCGTAAAGAATGACGTAGTGACGCGCAGTAGTGTTCATAACAAGTGGAACATAAAGCTTTCCACCCTTAACCACAGCAGACGCATTGTTAGTAATTTCTATGGTATGCGTGAGATTTCCTATGTAAACGTCACCGATTTCGAATTTGAGAAAACCAGAATCCTCATTTTGCATGATTGATGGAGACGACGCGGCGCGCGGAGAACAGAGAGAGCCGTAGATGCTGGCCAAAACCAGAATCGTAACCACGCATCGATGCAGAGAACTCATTCAAACGTCCTTCTAATTAAACTGTCAACAACGTCCAAAATAATATAAAAGTATCCTAATTCCTATAAGAACAAGTCAACACCATCAAATGGAGAGTAAACAATTGACGTTAAGCTTAGATAAAGAAAAACTTGTTGAAATGTACAGAAAAATGGTTGAAATC
>DAOVFC010000049.1 GCA_030668645.1 Candidatus Bathyarchaeota archaeon | reverse complement strand
GTGTAAGCAACAGCCCAAAAGATGTTTAACAGAGTCAATTGTAATAAAGATGAAAGCTAAGGGAAAGAGCTAGAATGAGAAAAGTGCAGGTTGTTTTATATGGAGTAGGCGCAGTTGGCAGTTTGATTGCAAAGTATTTGTTACAAAAGAAAGGCATCAAAATTGTCGGCGCAATTGACACAGCTGAAGACAAAGTTGGCAAGGATTTGGGTGAGATCTTGGGCTTGAACAGAAAACTTGGAGTACAAGTTTCAGACAGCCTTGACTCTGTGCTTTCAAAGGTTAAAGCGGACATCGCAGTGCATGCAACCTCATCATTCCTCAAGGTCACGTATCCACAGATAACCTCAGTCGTGAAACGCGGCGTGAACGTTGTCTCAACATGCGAAGAATTATCATACCCATACAACGCTGAACCGGAGCTTGCGAAGAAACTCGACACGCTCGCGAAGCAACACACCGTAACCGTTTTAGGCACAGGCATAAACCCGGGTTTCCTGATGGACACGCTTGTCATCACGCTCACCGCGGTCTGCCAAAGAATCAGCAAGATCAAAGCGGTTAGAGTGATGAACGCGGCTACCAGAAGAGTTCCGTTTCAGAAGAAGATAGGCGCAGGCTTAACGGTTGCAGAGTTCAAGCATAAAATCAAAGATAAAAAGATCAGCGGACACGTGGGACTTGAGCAATCCATCGCCATGATCGCTGATACTTTAGCGTGGAAACTTGACAGAATCATGGCTGATCCCGTTGAGCCAGTGATTGCCGAAAAAGCCGTTGAAAGCGCGAGTGTGAAAGTTAAAGCCAGCGAAGTGGCGGGTTTAAGGCAGACAGCGAAGGGAATACTGCAAGGAAAAGGGGTCATAGTTTTGGAGTTTCAAGCGTACATAGGCGCTGAAGAAGAGTATGACGCCGTAACAATCGAAGGCGTTCCATGCGTCAAGCAGAGGATTCAGCCATGTGTACACGGCGACATAGGCACAGTCGCAGTGATCGTCAACTCCATTCCGAAAGTGATCAACGCACCAGCAGGCTTGGTGACGATGAAAGACTTGCCGGTTCCATCCGCCGCATTGGAAGACATGCGAAGATACATTAAAACAAACGCATAAAACTCCTCGTGTGGCTTGTTGACGGATGGCAAAGTATCGAGTAAGCATAGACATAGGCGGAACGTTCACGGACTTGGTTGCGCTGGATGAGGCAAGCGGCGAAATCCTAAACATCAAGGTGCCGTCGACTCCGAGAGAACCAGCAAAAGCCGTCATGGAAGCGTTTCAAGAATTCCTTGAAAAAAGCATTCATACGGATGTCTCAACTGTGGTTCATGCCACAACGATAGCTGCAAACGCGCTGCTTGGACAGCTAAACCTAGAACTGCCGAAAACCGCGCTTATAACAACGAAAGGATTTCGTGACATAATTGAAATCGGCAGACAACGCCGCCACGAACTCTACAACCTCTTCGTACAAAAACCACGCACACTCATCCCGCGAAGACTCCGCTTCGAAGTCGAAGAACGAACTGGACCCAAAGGCGAGATTCTGACACCGCTCAACGAGGAAGAAGTCAAGGGATTGTCACAGCAACTAAAAAGGGAAAACGTTAAGGCTATTGCAGTTGCTCTGCTTTTCTCCTACATAAACCAGAAGCATGAACGAGAAATCGGCAAAATATTGAAGCGGCTGCAACCAGAAACTTACGTTTCACTTTCATCAGAAACCGCACCGGAATACAGAGAATACGAGCGGACAAGCACGACAGTCGTTAACGCTGTTTTGATGCCTATAGTGTCAAGTTACCTTAACACTCTGCAAGAGGAAATCGAAAAGTTGGGAGTGAAGACGCCGTTATGCGTTATGCAGTCAGACGGCGGAACAGCCTCAAAAGAAATTGTTTCAAGAAAGCCTGTGAGCATGGTTGAATCCGGTCCGGCTGCGGGGGTCATAGCCTCGGCTTTCTACGGAAAACTCCTAGAAATGGACAACATCTTAAGCTTTGACATGGGCGGAACCACAGCCAAAGCCGGAGCCGTCAAGGATGCAACGCCGGAGGTTGTAAACGAATACGAGGTTGCGGGGAGGGTTCACAGCGGAAGAATAGTGAAGGGAAGCGGCTACCCGGTGAGACAATCGTTCATCGATTTAGCCGAGTGCAGCGCAGGCGGAGGAACAATCGCTTGGGTGGACGAGGGCGGCGCATTGCAAGTTGGTCCTGTCAGCGCAGGAGCGGAACCAGGTCCAGCGTGTTATGGTAAGGGTGGAAGGCAACCAACAGTGACGGACGCGAACGTCGTGCTTGGAAGACTTAATCCTCGGTACATGCTTGGAGGTGAGATGCCGACTTACGCTAAACTTTCAGAAAAAGCGATTTTGAGAGAAGTTTGTGGAAAAATTCGGCTGGAACTAACTGAGGCAGCGGCTGGAATAGTTAGTATTGTGAACTCTGCCATGGCAAAGGTTTTACGAATAGTCTCTGTGGAACGCGGTCACGACCCAAGAGACTTCGTTCTAACGTGTTTCGGCGGAGCCGGACCCATGCACGCCTGCGCTTTAGCTGAAGAGCTAAACATCCCAAAAATAATTATTCCTCCTAATCCAGGTCTTTTCTCAGCCTACGGATTGCTAACCGCAGACTTCAAAAGCACTTTTGTTGATGCCGTAATGAAGTTGATGAACGAGGTTGACGCAAAGGAAGTTGAAAAAAATTTTCAGAAACTGGAGCTTAAAGGAATGAGGATTTTGGAAAGGCAATGTGTTCCAAAGGGAAACATGCGGTTTGTCCGTCAACTGGATTTAAGATACTTCGGTCAGAGCTACGAGCTAACCGTTCCTGCAACTGCACCGTTCACGGATAACGCTCTCAGACAAGTAGTTGAAAGCTTCCACAAAAAGCACAAGGCGGTTTATGGTTACGCTGTGCGTGACGAACCAGTTGAATTAGTAAACGTTAGGCTGATTGCGGTTGGCTTGGTGAAAAAGCCAAGGCTCAAAGAGCAGCCTTTACACGGTGAAGACCCACCGAAAGAAGTGGTCATAGCAAGACGTAAAGTCTTTTTCGAGCAACACGATGACTATGTTAAAACGCCCATTTATGAACGAGAGAAACTGAACTCTGGAAATGTCGTTGAAGGTCCTGCGGTTATCGAGCAGTACGACGCCACAACCGTTGTTTATCCGAGGTGGAAAGCTTCGGTTGACAAGCTTGGAAATCTTGTTCTTTCAACGAAAAATGGAGGAACCTAGAGTGCCAGTCGACCCCGTAACCGTTGAAGTTATAAAAGGAGCCTTAACCTACGCCGCAGAAGAGATGGGGATAGTCCTACGAAACTCCGCGTACTCACCCAACATAAAAGAACGCATGGATTTCTCGTGCACGATATTCGACCATGAGAAACGCTTAGCCGCCCAAGCAGAGCACATCCCCGTCCATTTAGGCTCGATGCAGCTAGCCGTCCAGCAGGGGCTGAAAAAGTTCGGGGGGAAACTCGAGGACGGCGACATGGTGTTGTTTAACGACCCGTACATCAGCGGAACCCATCTGCCAGACATAACACTAATTTCTCCGGTCTTCCACAAGGGAAAAATCGTCGCTTATCTGGCGAACAAAGCACACCACTCGGATGTCGGTGGAAAAGCACCTGGAAGCATGGCGGGAGACGCCACCGAAATCTATCAAGAGGGCATAATCATTCCACCAGTGAAGTTCATTAAAAAGAAAGTTATCGACGAGGAAATCGCAGACATACTGCTGAGTAACATGAGAACCCCGGAGATTAGACTGGGTGATCTGAGGGCGCAGGCAGCCGCAAATATCCTCGGCAGACGGCGAATATTAGAGCTTCTTAAGAGATACGGCGTCCACACCATACATCAAGCCATGGAAGAGATCATGAGCTACTCTGAACGGCGAATGCGAACCGAAATAAGCAAGATGCCCGAAGGAAACTATTCAGCGGAAGACTGGCTTGAAAACACCGGAACAAGCGACGAAAAGGTTAAGATTAAAGCGACGATAAACATCGAGAAGGACCAACTAATCGTTGATTACGCCGGAACCGACAAACAGGTGGACGGCCCGGTTAACGCTGTTCTGGGTGTGACTCTATCAGGAGTATACTACGTTTTGAGATGCGTAACCGACCCTTCCATACCGATGAATGATGGATGCTACAGACCGGTAAAAGTCCACGCGCCAGAAGGCACGCTGATGAATCCAACCCCGCCGGCACCGGTGGCTGGAGGCAACGTCGAAACCTCTCAGCGAAACGTGGACGTGCTGTTAAAAGCGTTCGCCCAGATAGTTCCAGAAAAGGTTTGTGCGGCGTGTCAAGGGACGATGAACAACGTTACGGTGGGTGGGATAAATCCGGAAAACGGTAAACCTTGGACTTTTTATGAGACAATAGCTGGGGGATTCGGGGGCAGGAAAGGAGTTGACGGTGTTGACGCCATACACACGCACATGACGAACACTATGAACACGCCTATCGAAGCTATAGAGAGCGTCTATCCGATACGTTTTCTAAAGTATGAGCTGCGCAGAGACAGCGGAGGCCCAGGCAGGTGGAGAGGCGGAGTAGGTCTGGAAAGAAGCTGGAAGCTGCTGGCTCCTTCAGCCACGCTTTCGGTGCTCGCGGAACGAACCAAAGTATCACCATGGGGACTGTACAACGGAAAGCCTGGAGCAAAGGGTGAATACTACATCGTAAAACCTAACGGAAAACGTGTAAAACTAAACTCTAAGTGCACCGTAAAGATGAAGAACAACGATGTTCTCATGGTGAGGACACCGGGCGGAGGAGGCTACGGAGATCCGTTTGAACGTGACCCCAAACTTGTGCTTCGCGACGTGTTAAACGAGCTGGTCTCTGTGGAAGCAGCCAGAAAAGACTATGGTGTAGCGATTAACCCTGCTCTTATAGAAATTGATTGGAAGGCTACCAAACGGCTTAG
>DAOVFC010000023.1 GCA_030668645.1 Candidatus Bathyarchaeota archaeon | reverse complement strand
CGCCTACGGTAAGTATCACTGGACCGGACATCGAAACTGCAAGGTTTCGCTTTCACCGGCTGAGGCAGTAAAACTCGGGAATATCTGTCCTGTTTGCCGCAAGAGGCTTACGAAGGGTGTTGAGCAAAGGGTTGAGGAGTTAGCTGACCGCTTGGCAGGTTTTCAGCCTCAAGATGCTATAGGTTATATCCATCTGCTGCCGCTTTCCGAGATCATAGCCACTGTTTTGGGCGTGGGTTCTCCATCCACTCGAACGGTGTGGCGCGTTTATAACAGACTCGTTGAAAGATTCGTCGATGAATACTCTGTGCTTGTCGACGCTTCGAAGGAGGCGTTAAGCGGGGTTGTTGATGATAAAATCGCTGAAGCCATAGTCAGGGTTAGGGAAGGACGGGGCACGGTTGTGCCTGGATACGATGGTGTTTACGGGCGCCTCGTGATTTTTGAGGAAGATGCGGAAATGCCGGTTTCCGAAAGAGTTCAACAGTTGAACCTTACCGATTTCATGTGAAGTGTGTTTTTATGGACTTTGATGTGTCTATGTGTTGAATAGTTGTACGGGAATACTTATTAAGTCGTAATACGTACGATAAGTCCAAGTGTTAGAATTGGAAACTCTAACAAAACAAACAAATAAGAACGAAGACAAGGTCTCAGAAATTATAGACCGTGTCCTGAAGCAGGTGTTCGGAGAAGAAGCCACGCGCCTGATATACAGACACCTTGAAGACAACTACTCCGTCAAACAGAATGAAATAGTTGAAAAGATAGACCTATTCTCAAAAGGGCTTGAAGACTTCTTAACTTCAGGTGCCCGCGTCATCGAACTCAAAATTTTAGAGGACTTATACTCAAGCTATGGTTCGCTTCGCAGACTAGAATTAGAGAGAACGCGGGAAGAATACGATTTCGTTGGCCAGATGAGAACGCTTATGCGAGAAGCGTAAGCAGCCACTCCAGTTTCTGTATCTGGCTATAACAACCTTGTCGTGCGCGGTTTTGCTTTCTTCCTTTCATATTTGTTCCAAGGCTGAATGCTAAGCCGAAACCACAACCATTTTATAAAACCGATTTTGAGATACTATCCTCTTAAAATCCGCGTGAATAAGAAGAGGAGAAATATTGAAGGATATTCTAGCCAAAGCTGTAAAAACGGCAGCTCAAGAGTTTGGAGCTGAATACGCCGAAGTGCGTGCACAGCGACTTTTCAAAACCATGCTCACGCTTAAGGATGGTCGTGTTGAAGCGGCAAAACAGGGAATCGAAAACGGAGCTGCTTTACGTGTGCTGGTGAACGGTGCATGGGGCTTTGCATCCGTTGGAACTCTGGATGCTGGAGCTTTAACAAAATATATTTTGGATGCGTGTAAAATGGCGGAAGCCGCAAGTTCCAAGCTTAAGACACCGATAAAACTCGTTGAAACCACAGCGGTTGAAGATAAGGTGTTTTTGAAACCTAAAAAGGATCCTTCCAAAATCTCCATAGAAGACAAGATAAACACTACATCAGCCCTAAACGACACAGTTCTGGGCTATGATGAGCGTGTCAAAAGCTGTACGATAGACTACCTTGATTTAGCCGGAACAAACTATTTCATGAACAACGAAGGTGCGTACATAGAGCAAGAGAAGCTCTACGTCTGGTCAAGGGTAACCGCCACCGCGAAAGAAGCGGGCGTTTTCACCTTCAGCCGTGAAGAGGTAGGTTCAACAGCTGGTTACGAAGTATTCGACGTGGAGACTCCAGAAATCGTAGGTGAAAGAACAGCAAAACGTGCGGTTGAACAGCTGAAGGCGAAGCCTACAAAAGGTGGAGTGTTTCCAGTGGTGATAGGACCAAACGTGGTGGGGGTCTTTGTTCACGAAGCCTTTGGACACTTGGCTGAAGCGGACTTAACATTGTCTGGTTCCGTGTTAGCCGACAAACTTGGAAAGACTATAGCTTCTGACATCGTAACTTTTTACGATGACGGCACGATAGAAGGCGCCTTCGGCTCATTCAGGTACGATGACGAAGGAGTCACGACACAGAAAACTGTTCTAGTGAAAGACGGCGTGGTGGTTGGACTTATGCACAACCGAGAAACCGCACAAAAGTTCAATGCGAAACCCACAGGCAACGCTAGGGCTGAAGACTTCCGATTTGAACCCATAATCAGGATGCGTAACACGTTCATGGAGCCCAAAGATCATTCTTTCGAAGAACTTGTGGAAGACGTAAAGTTTGGCTATTACCTTAAGAGTTTCAGAGGTGGACAAGCAAACCTAGACGGCACATTCCAAGTGGGCATCCAAGAAGCCTATGAAATAGTCAAAGGTGAATTGGGTGCGCCTGCGCGGGACGTCTCTATAAGCGGTAACACCCTTGAAACATTACTTAAGGTGGATGCCGTTGGAAAAGACTTCGAACTGTGGCCTGGCAGATGTGGGAAAGGCCAAACAGCATTCATATGTGATGGTGGTCCACACATTAAAGTGAGAGAGGTGCTTGTTGGTGGTGGCGCTTAAGCAAGAGGAAACACAAAGTTTAGCCGAAAACACTGTCAACCTTGCTATGAAGAAAGGCGCCGACGAAGCTGAGGTCTTCGTATATCAAGGGATTACCTCTGAGATTGTTATTAAACGAGGACAGATTTCTAGAAGCGCCAGAATAATCGACCAAGGGTTGGGAATAAGAGCCATCGTTAACAAGGCGGTGGGTTTCTCTTACACTAATACATTAAGGGGTAAAACAGCAATCAAAGAGGTGGTTCTTAAGACGTTAACTTTCGCTAGGGCAAGTAAACCAGATGAGGAATGGCGTGATCTTCCAACGAAAAAACCCTTTGCATCCGTTGAGGGCACGTACGACAAAGATATTGTCGAGCTTCCCTCAGAAGACTTGGTTAAGACTGCTTCCATGATGTTGGACGCCGCTGAAAAAACTGATAAGCGAGCGTTTCCAATCGAGGGAGGAGCGGGGGCATCCTATCTGTCTATGGCTATCGCAAACTCGAACGGGGTTGAAGGATTCGACCACGGCACTATAGTTGAATGCAGTCTGGCGACGATAGCTCGTGAAGGCGGTGAAGTGACACCGGTATGCTTTGAGTTCAACGCTGAAAGAAGCTACAACATTGACCCGGAATGGGTTGGCAGAGAAGCCGCGCGACTGGCGGTTTCAGCTCTTAAGGCTAAAAAAACCGAAACTAAAAACACCAGCGTGATATTCACTCCAGTAGCTTTGCAACAGCTTCTCTATTTTACGCTGATCAACGCAGTTAAGGCGGATCACGTTCAAAGGGGTCAGTCCGCTTTCAAAGGAAGAATAGGAGAGAAGGTTGCTTCTGAAAACGTCACAATCTGCGATGATGGCCTACTCAAGGGTGGGCTCCGTACATGGAGATTCGACGGTGAGGGGGTTCCTCAACAAAAAACACCTGTAATAGAGAGGGGAATCCTACGCAACTTTATCTACGACAACTACACAGCCAAAAGAGAGGGAAAAAATAGCACAGGGAACGCGTCCAGAGCCGGATACGTTTCCACACCGAAGGTGGAAGCCACAAACTTCCGTTTTACGCCAGGAAGAAAAACGCCGGAAGAACTCCTCGGGGAAGTGAAAGAGGGTCTTCTGGTGTATTACCTTCAAGGTGCACACAGCAGCAACCCAGCCAGCGGAGATTTCTCCGTTGTCGCAACCCCAGCGTGGAAAATCAAGAACGGTGAAATTGCTTATGCTACCAAGGGAACCATGTTAGCTGGCAACGTGTTCAGTGTCTTAAAAAACGTTTCAGCGTTAGCTAACAACGAGAGGAAAATCGGGCAGTTGGTCTCACCGTGGATTCGTGTGGAAGACGTTAAAGTGGTCGGAAGGTAAATAATCAAGTTCGCATTATCGCATGAGCGAGGCAGTAAACTTTGAAGACTAAAATTAGAGAAAGAGTGCTCAAATTTAACACGGTTCGCAGGGTGGTTCAGTTCTTGTCCTTCATATTTCTCAGCGCCGTCATCTTCAACCTAGGCGAACTGCCCATTTTGCTTCCCGTTCTCTGGACTTGGAGTGGTCCGCAGAACACCGTAGGCGATGCTTTCACAGCTCTGCAGTTTATGCTTTACGATGTTGCTTTTCCATGGCTTGTGATAGCTTCGTTTCTGATTATAGGCGTATTACTTGGTAAATCCCTGTGCGGTTGGGTTTGCCCCTTCGGTTTTGTTCAAGATTTGATAGGCTTCATCAGACGTAAGCACACGGAGGTCTCTGTTAGAACCCATGAAAGTATGATTTATGTGAAGTACGCTGTGGCGGGAATAGCCCTGTTTGTTAGCGTAACTTTCTCCGCCGCAAAACTTATGGGCGTCCACCAAGGCTACGAAAACGCTTTAGGGGTTTTTGCAAAAGCTCCTTTCACCGCGTTAAGTCCAGCTGAGACCTTGTTTGCAACCTTGCCACGAATGGTTTTAGACATTGGCTACGCAGTGACACAGACACCTTTTCCGGAGGTTACTTCAGCGATATCAGCCATGCCTCTCCTCTTCTGGGTTCAACTGTCCATTATGATTGGCGTTCTGGTGTTTATTGCATACGTTCCGCGTGGTTGGTGCAAATATTTCTGTCCGTACGGAGTGATTATGGCTATCTTGAACAGATTTAGCTTTCTTGGTTTGCGTAGAGATCTGGTTAAATGTGCTAAGGATGAGTGTCGTCTGTGTGTTGAAGTCTGTCCGATGCGTGTTCGTATTTTAGATTTGCCTTGGGAGAAATTCAGCGATCCAGAATGTATTTACTGTCTAAAATGTGTGGATGTTTGTCCGTACAAGGCTATCAGGCTGAAATATCCATAAAATTCATTTGAATGTCTAAGTCTCAGCCCAGAAACTTTTTGCATAACTGTCCAAAACAGACGCATAAACATCTCTTGTTTGTTGAGCTATCTTGTCCCAGTTGTATTTTTCTTGAACCCTTTTGTACGCATTATCCTTAATTCTGTTTGCATACCCTTCGTTAAGTAAGACCTCGACTATTCCCCAAGCCAAAGAATCCGGGTTGTTCACGTAAACCTTAACGCCGGTTTTATCATGCTCAACTATTTCTGACAGGCCTCCAATATCGGAAACAACAACCGGACTTCTTGCAGCCATCGCCTCAATCGCCACTATTCCAAACGGTTCGTAAAGTGAGGGAACGACGGAAACATCCGCACAAGCCTGCAAGCTCCTTAAGGTTTCGTCATCCACAAAGCCTGTAAACATCACCTTATGCGCCAATCCCTTGCTCCTAGCGATGCTTGAAAGCGGTTCTTTCATGTAGCCGTTGCCCACTATCACGAATTTTGCGTTGACTTTTTGCAGAACTTTCGGGATGGCGTTGATGAGCACATGAGGTCCTTTCTCGTAGACTAATCTTCCGACGAAAAGCACGATCTTCTCTTCCGGCGAAGCAAACTTTCTTCTGAACCGGCTTAAATCAGTTTTTTTGGCTTTTCCGATTTCTTCAGCGTTCACTCCGTTCGGAATCATCCTTATTTTGTCTTCAGGAAGCCCGAAAGCCCATTTGACATGCGAAACCATGTAATCGCTGCAGCAGATCACCTTCCAAGCTTCGTATGTGAGCCAAGACTCGGTTTCATGAATCATCCTTTGATAATCGGAGTGAATTCCGTTTCGCCGCCCAACCTCTGTTGAATGAACCGTGACCAAAAGAGGCTTCCTAAAAACATGTTTTAAGCCGACTCCCGCATTCGCAACAAGCCAATCATGCGCATGGAAAATGTCGACTTCTCCGTTCAAGCGGTTAACCAAGGCAGCTGCCTCATTCTGCATGTTGATATTCATCAGATAAACCCAAGTTGCAAAGTTGGATGAAGGGTTCTTGTAGGAATCTATTCTAAAAACCTCGACGCCGTCTAAAATTTCGTGTCCCGGGGCCCCGGGAAAATCACATGTAACCACGTAGACTTTCACCCCGTTCTTTGCTAGGCTTTTTGATAAATGGTAAACGTGCGGAGATATTCCACCCACGATTCTCGGTGGAAACTCCCAAGTCAGCATCATAACGCTTAGTCGGCGACTCATCTGGAAACAGAGCCTCCACCGGTCTTCATATAAGCTTCTAAAACGTCTTTCATCCATGTCTGAGATTTCGGCTTAACCACCTTAATTTTCTGTATTGGAACCTTGTATATCCTGTGTGCTTCGTCTCTCATCCATTCGGACTTCACCAGTATTTTTTTTGCTTCATACATGCCTAGCCACTCGATGCTTTTGATACTCATGTTAAACGGTGAGTTTGCGCCGTGAGAACGGTGGTCTTCAAGGCTGTCAATGGAGTAGATGAAGGGTAGGTTGAACGCCTTCTTCAACGTGACAGCGGCTGGTATGAAGTGCCAATCGTGCGCGTCTATCAGGTTTATCTGCTTGTCCGCATCGTAGTAAATGTTTGCCGTAACTCTTTCAGCTTCTTGGTTCAAGGTGAGCACCCACGTCAGGACGCCTATATGCGTCTTAACGGGGTTTGTGATTCTGCAGGTTCTAACGCCCTCCGGTTCTTCGTGCAGTCCAGTTAAAAAATCGTGATATGTGACAACATAAACCCTAATTTTGTTTTTGACAAGCCGCACGGCGAGCTCTCTCACGTAATCTGCAAGCTTCCCAACCACTCTCGGCGGGTATTCCCATGAAAGGATTATAACCTGCATTGTTGCTTCCAGCTAAGTGAAAAGTGCGCAGACCTTGATTATTCCGCTTCCAGTTAGATAGTATCGTTTTTTTCCTTCGTTGTCTCTGAAGCTTTTAACGTAGCCCTCCAGACCATAGTTATCCAGAATGTTTTCCACATCGTTGCTGTCTAACTGCAAAACTTGCGCCAGTTCCTCGCTTCTTCTAGCCAAGTCTGGAGCGGTTGCACAGAGATTGTGTAACGTTTGTAAAAGCCTTTCTGAAAGTGGCAGTTCTTCTCTCAATCGAGGTTCACCTAGACTGACTTCATGCGTAGTTTAGTGTGGTCTTTCTTATAAAAGCTATACAGCCATCATTTGTTTCAGAAGTATTTTGTTGCTGCTTGGATTTGTCGGTTCAATTCGCGGAATCTTTCATTAGCCACTTTACTTAACGTTTTTCTGAGCTTCTTTTGCGTCAACTTGGAGAGCCTTATTTCCTTTAGTTCTTTTGCCAAGTCTTCATCGTGAAGCGATTTCCTCACCCATTTTTCGAAGTCTCCTCGCTTGTTGTGGAACTCTAGGGATTTTATGCTCACTTTCAGAACGTTTTTGGCGAACCCTTTC
>DAOVFC010000072.1 GCA_030668645.1 Candidatus Bathyarchaeota archaeon | reverse complement strand
GGAATTGCGAAGTTAAATCTTGCACCGAGACAGTTTAACATTACGGTTCAGAATAATAGGATAAAATATAGTTGATTTTAGCGCAACCGTAGGATTTAAAAACGTCTCAAACATACAGTGCCATTAAGCTAAAGATGAATGTCTGCTTGAATAGTGATTGATTTGTCTTTGAAACATCACCGCATGCAGCTCCCAAGGGAAGTGATCGTGGGGAACGGAGTAATTGAAGGTGTTGTGGAAGTCTGCGGAAGACTCGGGTTCAAAAAATCTGCGCTCATAGTTGCGGGTTCAAAAACTTACGATGTTGCTGGAAAAGCCGTGAAAACGCTTCTTGAAGAAGAAGGAATGAAGATCGACACTTTGCTTGTTGAATCAGCCACCATTAAGGATGTCCGAGTTGTTGAGGAAAAAATAAAAGTTTTAGAGCCTCAGGTTGTCTTCGGGGTTGGCGGCGGAACAAAAATAGATGTCGCAAAGTTGAGCTCTGCAAATCAGGAAGTCCCGTTTATTAGCGTTCCAACCACAGCCTCCCACGATGGAATCGCAAGCCCCGTGTCCTCTGTTAAAGGCTTCGAGAAGCCGTACTCCGTCATGGCTCAGGCACCCATAGCCATCATAGCGGACACGAATGTGATAATGCGGGCGCCCCATCGCTTTGTCATAAGCGGTTGCGGAGACGTGATCGCAAAGTTCACAGCGGTAAAGGACTGGAAGTTGGCGCATGAAGTCAAAAACGAATATTATGGAGAGTACGCCGCAAGCTTGGCTTTGATGAGCACCAAACTTGTGACACAGAACGCTGAAGTGATAAAACCAGACGAAGAAGAGGGCGTACGGGTGCTCCTGGAAGCCTTGATAAGCTGTGGAGTAGCGATGAGCATCGCCGGAAGCAGCCGACCGTGCAGTGGCTCCGAGCATTTATTTAGCCACGCGCTTGATATGATTAGACCTAACCATGCTATGCATGGTGAACAATGTGGTGTAGGGACGATAATGATGGCTTATCTGCACAAGGCAGATTGGAAGCGCACAAAGAAGACACTGGAGATTCTGGGTGCACCGACAAATGCTGACGAGCTTGGTGTGGAAAGAGAGGATGTGACAAAGGCTTTGGAAATGTCTCCGACCATAAGACCTGAACGATACACAATTCTTAACAAGCTAAATTTAAACCGTAAAGATTACGAAAGACTGGCGAGAGTAACAAGTGTAATCAAATAATCAACCGTCAAAAATCACTTATGAAAGAAGACATCTCCACGAACAGTGTGTCCTTAATTCAGGTACGACTTGTGTCTTGGACGCTACCGATTATCAGCATTATCTTCTCAACTATTACTTCAGGTGGGATCATCAGGTCATCGCAGCGAACATTTCTTAAGAGGTTTTTTTTCTTGTAGTATTCTATTAAGGGTTCAGTGTTCTTCCGGTAGAGGTTTAGGCGGTCTTGTATGACTTTAGGCCTGTCGTCTTCTCTTTGGTAAAGCTCGCCGCCACATTTGTCACATATATTATCTCTTTTAGGTTTCAGCGTTAATTTGTTATAGATGGTTCCACACCTTCTACAGATAAGCCTGTTTGATAACCGCTGAATTATAACCTCGTCTGGAACATTCAAGTTTATGACAAGGTCGATCTTTGAGATTCGGTTTAAGGCTTCTGCTTGCTTTATGGTTCTGGGAAAACCGTCGAGTATCAAACCCTTCTCGCTGTCAGGTTCCCCTAGCCTCTTCGCTAGGAGCTTAGTCATGATTTCGTCGGGGACTAGTTCACCTTTGTCGCTGTATCCCTTTATTGCCTTTCCAAGCTCCGTCTTGGCGTTTATTTCTTCTCGAACCATGTCGCCGGTAGATATGTGCGGAACCCCGAGGATTACGGTTAGCCTTGAAGCGTAAGTTCCTTTACCTGCTCCCGGGGGTCCCAGTAAAACGATCCTCATGGCAAAATCACTTAGGTTAAGTAGGTGAGGTCGCTGTTTTAGGTTCTGCTTTGAACGTTTCAATGAATTTGACCGTGGTTATTTTCTTGAAAAATCTTTCAATGTCCATGGCTATCCCTCTTTTTGCAACCTGAATTCCCTCCAAGTAAAAGGCTTCTTCGGGCATCTCTATGCTGACTGCTTTGTCTTTGATGATGAACTTGAATTTTGCCTCTTCTACGGCGGGTATCCTGCGGTGGATAAGCGCCGCTATTTTCATCTTTCGCGTTCTAAGCTTCTTCCTGACAGACACCTCGTAGACCAGGGTTTTTCCAGCCAACGGCGGATTGAAGTCCAACAGCACGCGGCCGCCGCCCACCGTTCGAACAGTAGCCATCTTTCCGTTGTACTCAACGCGCATCCCAACGCTCGGGGTGATACCTTTGGCGATTAAACGTCTCAGTGGCACGCGTCTAACTTTTTCCGGGTCTCTCGCGCCGAAGGCTTTCTCCGGCGGGATTTCAACGGGTGCGGTTTTGTCTATTTCCATGCTTGTCAGGCTTTCGTCCAAGGCTTTTAGGACCCATCCTTCTCCGATTACTATGAGTTTCGGTTCGTAGATTTCGCCTTCCTTGTACAGATGCTCTTTCTTGGCTGTTTCTTCAACCGTTGTGTCGAAGATTTCGCCTGTTTCCTTTACTTTAGCTGTGTAGTCTACGATTATGAAGTTGCCCTTTTGCAAAGCCATGTTTATCATCTTTTGGATACTTGCCACAGTAAGTTTTTAGCCTTAAATAAAAGCTTTCGCTTGCACCTTTACAAAGTGTGGTGATCTACGCCGGGCAAACTCCACTTTTTTGTGTTTGTTCCGTTTATGCCGCACGTGCATAGGTTGACGAATAGGTTGAGAAGGAACGTGATCGGGTGCTTGAGGAGTCTATGTCAAGACAGAAACG
>DAOVFC010000064.1 GCA_030668645.1 Candidatus Bathyarchaeota archaeon | reverse complement strand
GCATCTTACTTTACTTAACTTTTGTCATTCTACGTCGACTAACTTCTGCAGCTAAACGAAGCCTTATCAATCTAGTTGAAGTACCACGCGGTGGCAAATTATAAATCAAGAGACAGCAAATCAGTTAACGGTTTAGTGGAGGAGTGCTTAGTTGGCAACTTTCGACCCGGAAAAGTTTGTGAAAGCTGAAATCGAGGAAATGAAGAGGGGCATCGGTGATGAAAAGGCGTTGGTGGCTGTTTCAGGCGGTGTCGACAGCACCACAAGCGCTGTTTTGACGCATAAAGCGATAGGTGAAAACCTCGTTTGCATAATGTTGGATGACGCTTTCATGCGTGAGGGCGAACCCAAGCGTGTCGCTGAAATCCTGTTGAAACCACCCTTGAACGTGCCGATAAAGATAGTTGACGTCCGCGAACGATTCTTACAAGCGATGAAAGGGTTAAGGGACGCCGAAGAAAAGCGTAAGATGTTCCGTGAAACCTTCTATCAAGTGTTGGGTGAAACAGCGAGAAAAGAGGGATGTAGCGTCTTGGTGCAGGGCACAATCCGTGCAGACGTCATCGAAACAACAGGCGGGGTAAAAACGCAGCACAACATTCTAGAACAAATAGGCATAAATCCGATGGAACGCTACGGCTTCAAGGTTGTCGAGCCTCTCGTAGCCTTATTTAAGAGTCAAGTGCGAATGGTTGCGAGGTTTTTAGGGTTGCCAGCCGAGATTTCTGAACGGCAACCTTTCCCAGGACCAGGCTTATCTGTTCGTGTCGTAGGCGAAATTCGTGCTGACAAGCTGGAGACCCTAAAGAAAGCCACAGCTGCCGCTGAAACAGAGCTTTCTGTGCACAAACCCAGCCAATATTTCGCCGCAATCCTCAACGATGAAGAGAACCCGCAACCGCACACAACCGCACGCGTCAAAGAGACCGTGGCGCGCTTTCTCAACGTTCCTTCAAGACACGTTCACGTGAAGATTTTCATGGACAAAGCCACGGGGGTCAAAGGTGGGAAGAGACATTACGGCGAGATAGTGGGCATAAAAGCTCAAACCATGAACGGGAGAGTTCATCAAACTCCAATTCGAAACCTCGTTTCTCTCCAAGCGAAGATAATCACAGAAAATCCAACTATTACAAGGGTCTTTTATGCGGTCAAGGATTTGGCGGAGGAAAAACCCTACATCATAGTTGTAAGAGCTGTTCAAACCAAGGATTTCTTAACCGCGAAGATTTCGGAGATACCGTGGACAACGCTGAATAAGGTTGCTGAGGCGATACTTGAAAAATACCCCGACGTGTCAAGCGTATACTATGATGTTACACCCAAGCCACCAGCAACCATCGAAATGGAATAGCACTATTAAGAAAGGTATAAAGACTTCCGAAAGTTTACACATGACGAATAACCATGTTTCGTGTTAAAGTGAACAAGATCGAGTCCATCCGCGACCCGGACGGCAACCTCGGAAAACGCATAGAGCTGATCGAAGATAGGGTGGTTCCGCGGTTTGCGATTAGACCCCGAACCGAGGAGGCAAAGGTTGTGCAGGATGTTCTTCAAGCGATGCAACAGCAGTTACCGATGTTTCAGGCGAGAACGCAGTTCGCTATTCCGAAAATAATCCTATTTCTGACGGAGCAGGAGTATGAAAGCTTCGGCATAAACTTCGACGTGAACCAAATATACGAGATAACGATTGAAAATCAAGCCGTAAAATTCAAGAAAGCGGTATAATTTCCTCTCTTATCGGTTTCAGGGCTGAATGCTTCGGATGGAAGGAAAGCACAAACATCATGTTTCTTAAAGCCGTGTAAACCTCTTGCATGTCGGATTTCTCGCAGTTGTCACAGTAGATCGGAATCGGTTCTTCGTCGCCGTTCTCATAGTAAACGTATATGGACGCACACCTCTTCCTCAACGTGACGGTTTCCACATCCAACTTTAACAACTTGGCTATCCTTTCAGCTGCTTTGCTCACGGACTTCAACCGTGTCTCACAGGGCGTAAAACTTGAGGCATAAACCAACAGTTTTCCATTACAACTCTGCAACATATTAATTCGCCAAAAGCTACATGATCCGAACAGTTTTTAAAACAAGCGTCGAAACGACATACTTGTATGGTGGAGAGAGATAAGTTAAAGTGAAAACTCATAAACTCAAAAACAGTAGATTTTTCAGAAGTCATCCGTCAAACAGTGAAGGATATGAAGGTTAGGGCACACGTGTTTGTAAATGGCAGGGTTCAAGGAGTCTTCTTTAGGTCAGAGACCATGCATAAAGCCAGAAGACACGGCGTAAAAGGATGGGCCCGCAATCTGCCTGACGGTAGAGTTGAGGCTGTTTTTGAAGGTGGAAAAGAAAACGTGAAGAGGCTTATAGAGTTTTGTAAGCGAGGCCCGCCGGGGGCAAGGGTGACAAGCGTTGATGTTCTCTGGGAAAATTACGTTGGTGATTTCAAAGACTTTCAGATAAGATATGGTTATCGGTTCTAGCTTTGAGTGTTTAAATAGGATTGTGGCTAATATTTGGCAACGTGTTGAAGCTTTATGAAAACGAAAGAGATACTGTTGGTCAACGACGACGGCGTTCATTCGCCTGGACTGTTGGCTTTAAAGAAGAAAATGGAAAAATTAGGCGAAGTCGTCGTTGTCGCCCCTGAAACAGAGAGAAGCGGCACAGGAAAAGCCGTTTCAACAGGTCTGATCAAAGTTAAGAAGACGATGCTTGCTGACGGAACGAAAGCATACGCAATAGACGGCACACCGGCGGACGCTTGCCTACTGGCGTTATTCAAAATTCTGAAGCATCCTCCAAGCCTCGTTGTCTCCGGAATAAATCTGGGTCCAAACCTAGGGATAGACGACTTGTTAACATCCGGAACGTTAGGAGCAGCTCTGGAAGCAGCGATCCATAAGATTCCGGCGATAGCGGTTTCCTACAGCCTTGAGAGGATAAGGGACTGTGAAGGAAGCAGGCGGGAAAAAATCGGTGTTGAAACCTTGGACCGGTGCGCGGAGTTGGCTAAGCAAACAGCGGAACACGTATTAAAGCATGGAATGCCGGAGGACGTCGACTTGAACTCCATAAATGTCCCGGAAAAGCTTAGCTCAAAAATGGTTGAGGTTACAACCCTATCCTATAAAGGCTACGCGGATATCTTCGCTGAAAAGGCTGGAGGATACAAGATTCGTGAGTGGATTCTGAATGACTACTATTATGATGAAGCTGGAACGGACTTGCACGCAGTTAGGGAAAACCGCCACATCTCCATCACGCCTATAAAGCTGAAGTTCACTCATCAAAAACAAAGTCTAGAAGAGCTTGCCAAGTTCTTAGGCGAGAGAGGATACGAAATCAGGTTTTAAGCCTTTTTTCTCGGCACTCTGA
>DAOVFC010000015.1 GCA_030668645.1 Candidatus Bathyarchaeota archaeon | reverse complement strand
GAATTTGAGGGAAATCCAGAAGAATTTTGTGAAAAACACAAGGCAACTCAAGAAGAACTGAGAAACAGGATAATTCGAGCGGGAAACGTGCTTCCAAACGTTGAGATGCCAGAAAAACTTCTCGAGGCTGTATGCAAGGCCTGCTTAGACCTGAAAGTTGATGGAATGAGACCCGACATCGTTATCAGCAAGGCTGCATGCACATTGGCAGCGTTTGAGGACAGGACGAGGGTTACGACGGAAGATGTTCTAATATCCTCTGAGCTTGCCTTAAGTCACAGAACAAGAGAGGGAGGATTCTTAGAACCAGCTACACCCGAGGATATCAACAATATTCTCATGGCGTCTATCAAGGAAGTTTGATACATACCAGAAGAAACGACTCAAAAGGTGAAAGAAAAGAAAGAGAAAGCAGAAGGTCTAGAAACCGGTGGCAAGGGTTGGGGGGTCAAAGCTGTTCTCAAAGAAGTAGGCGAAACAGGTAAAGAAGAACAGTCGCTCTTTGACAAACTATACAATTCCTTCTGGTACAGACACCTTAATCAGCTCTATTTCATGTTAAACAGATACGTGTTCGGATTCACGAAGAGACTGAAGCGAGCCATCAAAGGGGCACCCATCGTAGACAGCGTTGTCAAGGGCAGGTCAAAAGCAGAAGGTTACAGAGGGGGAAAGATGCCTCCTGAGAAGGAACCAAAACAAGTTTCCTTCACCAAACAGCTTGACGAAACTTCTGAGAAGCCGAGTTTCGGCATAGCAAAAATACCGGAAGAGAAGATGAAAGGGATTCCGACGGTGAGCTCCGCGGTTAAGCCCTCAGATATGGCTGTAGGTATCTCCTTATTCACCAAGATTAAGGAAGGCGCCCTCGCACCGTTCAAACTTTTCTTCAAAATAAAAAAACCGACCAGAAAGATTAGTAGCTCTGCGGGAAAAAGGGCGGACATGAAAACCGCACTTCATCGTGGTCGACCATGCGGATGGAGATTTCCACATGGCAGACCGAGAGACATTCATCTGCCAGCAACCATTCGCGTGGCCGCTAGAAAACAAAAGACACGTGAAAAGCCTTCGGAAATCGCGCTGACAATCCGTCTTGATGATGTACGTGAAAAATTAAGGTTGTATAAGGCGCCTTTAACAATGGTTTTCGTGGTTGACCTAAGCGGTTCAATGCTTTTCAATATAGATTCTGTAAAAGAAGGCTTGCTGAGGCTTCATAGAGACGCCTACAGGTGCAGAGACCGCGTAGGCATAGTCGCCCTCAAAGACACAGGCGCCGTCGTCGTTCAACATCCCATAACAAACCTGAGAGTTGTAGCTAACAAGCTTTTAGACCTACGCATAAGCGGTTTCACCCCGCTTGCCTCTGGAATGCGCAAAGCCTGGGAGGTTTTGAAAGAAGCAAAGAGAAGGGATCCATCAACGGTGCCTGTCATGGTAATAGTGACTGATGGAAGCGCAAATGTCCCCTTAAAAAGAAGTCTCGAAACAGGAGAAGTGCGGCAGGTTGAGGAGGCGGGAATAATCGTCAGAGAATACGAAGAAGTAGCCGCGAGGGACGTCATATCTATTTCAAAGACGATCAAACGCGAAGGAATACATACGATAGTTATAAACACAAATCCCCACATGTACGGCCGTGAAACATACGGTTTAGACGTGACCAGAAACATAACCTCCATTACGAACGGCAGCCACCACGTTATCGGAAGACTTACAACAGAAAAAGAATTGATTGAAAACATGATTGCTCGAATAGGTGAGGATCAGAGAAAAATAGCTTCTCAACAAAGATCCATTCACAGATTCCATTGAAACTGATGATCACTTGTCAAGGACGTAAAGCACCGTGTTAAAGGATAAAAGAAGTCGGAAAATAGCTGTGGTTGCCCACTGCATTTTGAATCAGAACTCTCGTGTTCTAGGCTTGGCAAATTATGCCGGTATGATAGATGAACTTGCGAAGCTTTTTCTTAAGAAAGGTTACGGTGTTGTTCAGATGCCTTGTCCGGAGCTCATTTACGGCGGCTTGAAAAGGTGGAGCCAAACCAAAGAACAGTATGACACATCTATGTTTAGAAAGCTTTGCAGAGAAATTGCGAAGTCGGTGACGGAGCAAGTTAAAGAATATCTTAACGGCGAGGTGAAGGTAGCCGTGGTAATCGGTGTTGAGGGAAGCCCAAGCTGCGGAGTGAACGAAACTTCGAAAGGCTATTTCGGCGGAATTGTTGAAGAAACGGGAGAACAGAAATCTGAAAGTGTTAAGGGTTCCGGAATTTTAATCGAGGAGCTGCGCTCAGAGCTGAAGAGAATGAAAATTTCCATACCTTTCTACGGCATAAAGTACACCCACCTTCACAATGATATCCGAAGACTAGACAGGATGTTGTGAGAACACCTTAGATGGGCGGTTTGTTCCGTCTTTTTTCAGAGTTAGGCAACCGCATCCACTTCTCATAATCTTTAGAGGGCGGCTCAGCAGCGTATAGGCTTCTTCTAAAGGCCTCCAAAAACCTGTTTTCTTCGCCTAAGAACTCAGCCGCCGTTAACACTTTATTTCCGGCTTCTTCGGCTTTTTCAAACACGAATCCTGTTTTCTCCCGCCATTTCTCATCTCTCAGAATATGATGCTCTAGGACAGTGTAAGGTACAACCTCAACGATTTCCTTCAGGTTTCTTAAGCCTCTTTGAAGTTGCTTCTCATCAACTCTGAAGCCTGAAAGATATAGGGGTGGGCCGCCTATCATCAGCAACTGCGGCTTCTCCTCAAGAATAAGTTTGAGCGTATGCTGGCTCATAGGACCTTGGACGTCTGGTGCGAACAAAAACTTTTCGTCTTCATATTCAACGGAGGTCATCAAAACCCATCCGAGAGCAGAGTTCTCCACGCCGTGAGGCACAGGTTCTGAAAAACCGACGGTTACATCTCCGAAAGAGAAGACTTTTCCATCTGCAACTTCAAGTTTTTTCGCAAATTTTCCACCTGTTTTCTTGAATAACCATCCTCTTCGCCTTTGGCTATAATTGATCTTCTCTTTCGGATTTTTTATTAACGTGATTTTTCCCTCGTAGATTTGCCTTGCAGTTCCTGTAGCCTCTGTCCAATTGCACAACCAATCTTCATATGAAGGCGTGTGATGGTCGAAATGATAGTGGCTTAAGGTTACCACGTCGGCTTTTTCGGCTGCTTCCACAATTTTTCTGCGACAATTCTCTATGGCTTTGAACTCCTTTGGGTGTGGAGGCAAACCGAAACGTTTCGGACAGAGCGAAACTCCTGCATCTAACAACATTTTCACGCCTGCAGTTTCAACATAAGTGCACATGGATCTTACGCCGAAGCTTTCAGCAGCTAATGGAACAATGTGAATATGCTTAAGGGTGGTACTCAACATATGCCCATTTCCTATACACTTTTATCTGAGCCTGACATTTTAGTTTTTCATGGTGGGCGATGACGACTCTGGCCCCGCTGAAACAAAATGATTGAGATCTTGAGTGCGGAGAGCCCGCCGTGCATTCTAAGCTCTCAATTTCTATCGAACAGTTTTTGTAATATTATTGAGGGAACAGCTACATATTCTTTCTGCAAGACATTAGAAAGAAATTTACCGTGTAGGATGCAGCTTCACCGGATTGCGAAATGGTTTTCCAGACCCGAAAATTGTGTTAATAGACTAGAAGGCATCATCGAAAACGAGTTTTAACAACGTGCGCTTAAACATTTAGCAGCCCTACGAGGACATTTGCCAGTAGTCCTACAGTTATGCCTAGAAGAAAGAGTAGTATATTCTTTTTATTTCCCTTCTGGATTTCAGCCTTTAAGAGGCCTATCTCTCTCGCTATTCCTCTTATCCTTCTATCTTCAATTCGCTCACTCATTGTCTAATACCTAAACCCGCCAAAGACAACGATCTGTCTTAAAAGACTTTTGTTTCAATAATAAAGATTTGAAAATCTGTGCGCGAAACCGATTTGCTGAAGAATTAGAGTTATTAGACAATTTAACAAGAAAAAGTAGGAAAAACGTTAAAAACACCCACTGATAAAACTCTTGCCGGTTTCTTTTCATGTTCTTCTATGCGTTCAAGCATTTTGGTGTTTTGTCACTCGTGTGCAAGGGTTCGTGTCTCTTATCCTTCTGCTGGTTTTTCCCAGAGTTCAAGCATCTTCTTTTTGAGTTCTCTGCGTTTTCTGTGCAAGAATCTGTAGACGGTGCTGTGTAGACTTCCCTTAATCAACATTCGTATTGCTTCCCTAGCAGCTTCAACATGTTCAATTTTTCCGATCATCCCAACGGTGTGCCCGTAGACGGCGACATCTGCATCTGTCAACTCCTCGATTATCCTACGCGTTTTGCCGTTCATTCCGATGATTCTGCCCTTAACACGTCTGATGTCTGATTCAGACTTTCCGAAAACCGTTCGCAAATCAATGATGTCTAAAACAGCTTCCTCATCGCGGATCAAGCGGAAGGCGCGCTCTGGAGAGAATCCTCTGCCGATTGCAGTTATGACATCTTTGGTCTTGAAAAGCACGGAGGGGTCTTCAGCGTTTTCAGCTAATGCGATTGTGACACCGCCTGTTTCGCTTTCTATCTGAAGTTCAATTGAAAGCACTTTCTCAATGTGTTTTTTGGTGTTTCCTTCGGGTCCTACCAGAACGCCTATGCGCTCTCTGGGAATTTTTGTAAAAGTGTTAGCTCTCGCCACTGCCGGTAACTCTCCGATAGCACTCTTCAACGGATAATACCTTCACTCCCAAACGCTTGAAGTATCTATTCAAATTGGTTAAATCTCTGCGTAACAGAAAATCTGCCATAGGATGCACAAGCGGCACCGCTTGAGAAGCATCAAATAACAACGGGCGTCCACGCCAAATCATGACGTTATACTCGCTTAAGTCGCCGTGGACAAGCCCGGCTTTGCGATAAAGTCGCCCAAGACGGGTTAAAAGTATATCATATGTCTTTTCCGGATTTTTAGGCGGCTGCTCCTTCATTGATGGTGCGCTTACACCGTTTTTTCCGATGAATTCCATGACGAGCACATTTTTTTTCACTGCGACTGGTTTAGGCATCCTCACTTTTGCGGCTGCTGCCTGTTTCAGGTTTCTGAATTCCTTTTGTGCCCATGCATGGACGAGCGAGCGTGTGTCACGTTTTACACCTTTGAACCGTGGGTCGCCCTCAATGTATTTGAGCATGCCCTTTCGGAACTCGGCTGCAACTGTTAGATAAATCTTTATTGCTAACTCGTTTCCATCCCTGTCTTTTCCCCAGTAAACCCTAGATTCTTTTCCAGCTTTGACAACACCATGGATTTCGTCTATCACGCCCTTGTTCAAAAACTCGTAAATCACCATCAGCGTTGAACGGTCAAAAACCTCTTCCAAAACCGCTCTTTCGGATGAAAAGTCTTTAATCAACATCCTGTCTCTTTTTTCTACAACTTTCAGTCTGTGTTCTAGTTTTTCCCTGACTTTATGTCTTTTCGGTGTTTTCTTCTCAGCCATACTGAACCGTCATGTTATAATGCTGTGCATGTTTAAAAGCAGTTCGCGAGGATTGCGAGCAGTTCTTCTAAGCTTTTTTTTTACGCGTTTCCGAAAGGACAACTATTCTCTCTCCAGAAATAAAATCAGATAGTTAAATAACCCTTATTGCGCAGCCATTCCGTTTGGGAACGCTTGTAACGCCAAATGACATCGCCTCGCCTGTCCGATTGGAAATCCCAAGGAGAAACCAAGACGACATCTCCTAGTCGTATCCAAACCCTTCTCTTCATCTTACCTCGAATGCGGCATAGACGTTCATGGCCGTCTTGACACTTGACCAAAACACGGTCGAAACCGAGCAGTTTAACGGCTATGCCCAAGACGTCGTTTGCGACTGGGAGCACCATATCGCTCAGTTCTTCCTCGCTTATGACCTTTTTCTTACCCAACGAAGCAGCTCAACATATTCCTCTTTTAAGAAGCATGTCTTCTTTGAAAAGTATGTTCATCCTGTTTTCACTATCTGTGCATGAGGCACTCCATCTATGTTCAAAACTGCTTCTGGATGCACGTATCCTTCCTCTACGGCTCTCTGAACCACGTTCCTGCCAACCATGTTCACTATGGTTGAGTGTTCAATCATCGCAACCGCTTCTTCAACGTTTACCCTTGAGCCTTTGTAAAATTTCTCTTTCACGTGAAAAACTATTTTTCCTTCACGCAGAGTTTTGCCCAGAATTTCGGCGTCACATATGGCTAAAAGCACGTTGCCATCGGTTTTTCTGATGCTCATGTAAACTTCCAAGGGTTAGACGCTCTTACAGTTGCCTGACGGATGACTTTGCTCCACACGCCTCGCATACAAGAAATGATAGGCGTTTCTCCTTTACAATCTTTGTGTCTGGACGCTTGCAGACGGGGCAGATGACAAAAACTTCCATGTACCTTCGTATGAGCCTTTCAAAGGTTTCTCGCGAGAATTTTCCTTTGAAAATCGCTCGGGATTCCTGTAGGGTTGCGGCTGTTGCCATCTCCCGTGTCAAAAACTTCAGCAGATGCTGAGGATCACGGTTTATGGCTTCACTGACTTCTTTGAGATTGTAGACTATTGTGCGCATGCCTATGACCGAATGTCTTAGCCTAGGAAGTTCTAGGCGCTCATGCTTCGAAACAGTTTCAGGAATCTGTGAACGCGCCCTCTTCAACAGCTCATCGTATTTGTACTCCATCTGTTTATGCTCCAGAAGTAAACATAAGCCACAATTCTATTTAAGACTTAATAAGATGCAAACAAGCAAAAGAGATGGCAAATAAAGAGGAAGCCAAATGGGTTACATCTACCTCTACACCGGAACGGGAGCAGGAAAAACTACAAACGCTCTAGGCTTGGCACTGCGCTCCGTGGGACACAAGCACAAAGTCGTCATTATCCAGTTCTTGAAATGGTGGAAAAACACAGGCGAATACAAGATTCGAAAGATGCTTGCGCCTTATTATGAGATTCACCAGTTTGGTCGCAAGGGATGGCATGGACTAAGCAGCTTAGGCGAAGAGGACAAGAAACTGGCGCGTAAAGCCTTGAAATTCGCTGAAAAAATCGTTAAGGAAAAGAAGCCGCATCTTTTGGTCTTGGATGAAATTAATCTGGCTGTGTATTGCAAACTTTTGGATGTAAAAGAGGTTTTGGAGTTTTTGGACAAGATTCCAAAGAAAACAGATGTGGTTCTAACGGGAAGGTACGCCCCAAAAGAGCTGATAGAACGTGCAGAGTTTGTAAACGAGGTTAAGGACATCAAATATCCAGAGAAGATGGTCACAACAAAAGGGATACAGTATTGAAGCGTGCCAAGCTTTGAGCAAAGATGAAGCGGTTTTCACTCCATCCGAGTTTATAGCGTGCGCTTAGAAACACTGGTGTTTCAGCCGTGAATATGGAAACATCAGCGGTTTTTGCAGTTGCGAAGTTTAGGGGTGTTGAGGCAGCCTCCGTGCAAGTCATCTCTGACGTTCTAACTGAAACCGGGTGGCTGCAAGCTTTCGGACATGAATCCGTCAGAGAAAACATGAGAGCTCTCACAAAAGTTGCTGTTGAAGTCCTTTCTGAATGCTAAAACCCAGAAGTTTAAGCGCATTTGAAAAAGTTTAAAGAGGGTACCGATGATTTAGTGTTAATTCCAACGGTGAACAGCTTTGGTAAAGCACAGTCATCCGTATATTCCAAATTCTTTGCCTGAAGTTAAACGGGAAATGATGCGGGAGATAGGCATCAACAGCATCGATGAACTATACGCGGATGTCCCGGAAAAGTATCGGCTGAAAAAACTGTTGAACGTTCCAGAAGCATTGTCAGAGTTTGAAGTTAAGAAAAACGTGGAAACTTTGCTTTCGAAAAACAAGACATACAATGACATGCCGATGTTTTTAGGTGCAGGATGCTGGCCTCATTATGTCCCAGCTGCTGTTAAAGAGATTGTTGGACGTAGCGAGCTGCTCACTTCTTACACGCCTTATCAGCCTGAAGTCTCTCAGGGTATGCTTCAAGCCCTCTTCGAGTATCAAAGCATGATTTGTGAGTTAACCGGTATGGAAGTTGCAAACTGTTCGATGTATGATTGGGCTTCAGCCTTGGGTGAAGCAGCGCGAGCGGCGGCGAGGCTAACAAAGCGAAACGAGATTTTGATTCCCAAAATTGTTCATCCTGAAAGGACGGCGACACTGCACACTTACACTGAACCAGCTGGAATCATAGTCAAACAGTTAGCCTACGACAGAGAAACTGGACAAACAAACATTGAAGATTTAAGAAATAAGATTTCGGACAAAACGGCGGCTGTTTACATCGAGAATCCATCTTATTTAGGTTTCATCGAAACACAGGTTGAGGAGATAAGCAGAGAAGCGCACTCACACGGTGCACTTTTCATAGTTGGCGTTGACCCAACATCCCTTGGAATCTTAAAGCCTCC
>DAOVFC010000002.1 GCA_030668645.1 Candidatus Bathyarchaeota archaeon | reverse complement strand
ACCACCCCTGAGATTGGTCTAACATCCACGAACTCTGCCTTGTACAGCTTCTTCATGAGCTCGATGCATTTGAACTCAACTTGGTCTATGAAGCGGCATCCAGCATAAACACGTTCACCGGGCCACCCTTCCGCGTAGCGGTTTCCGAAATCCGTTGTAAGCGCTTCACGGACCGCAGGGCTTGGAATGTTTTCACTTGCTATTAGGGGGATGCACTCTCGGAACAATCTGTGGTGCTGCTGAAGGAGATCGAAAACATGATTGTATGCCTCTCGTGCAGTTGACATTTTAACACCTTCTCGCATCATTATCGTCTGTGCAAAGATAAAAACTCTTTGAAGAGACGCAACATTAATAATGTGGAAAATTACACGATCTAATCGCCAAACCGGAGTGAACTTTGGGTGAGCAAGAAAAAGAAAGAGAAAAAGTCGCCCATGCCCGCTGCGAGTGCAGGCTTGCTTAGGTTCTTTGAAGAAGAGACGGAAGGCATTAAGGTTAAACCGGAAATCCTCGTAGGCTTGGCGGTTGCATTGATAATTATATGCGTCTTGGCCCCTGTGTTCTTCTAAACCTGCTCCTAACGACGAGAAGGCATGTGCAGAACTTCTATTCGCTGAACAGAGTTCAGGTGGACAAACACTTCGCTTCTCTCCTCTCTGCTTGCAACCTGTGGTATCGGCTGCGCAATTGTTGCACGGAACGTGATGACTTCAGCATCCGAAAGCCATATCCCCGAAGGCTCACGGGTCACCGCCGCAAGTGTTCCCTCAAAACCGTAGGACGGATCCAGTATCACACGTATTCTCTTGCCCAAGTTTTTCTCGAGCATATGAAATATCGTAGGCGGTAGACTTTGTTCTGGCATAACGCTCGCAAAACCCTAAGTTATGCTTCGAGGATAAAACAGTTGCCCTTCTCAGACATCGTTCATTGTGAAAAGCGGCGAGTTGTCTCTATGGTTTACAGGTTTTCTACTTTTCAACGTTTTTGTTAAAGTAAGTTACCTGATGAATTGATTAATTCCAACCAGTGTTACAATTTTCCGAGTTGTGATTCACGGGTTTTACGACATTTTAATATGTTTGACTTTCCCTTATAGAAAACTCGCATTGAGATGATATGTGTGACTCCGGAAGTTTCCCTAAACGAGTCTATGGAGAAGGCTGTTAAGCATTATTCGTCATTATTCACGCTTCCATCATACGGAAAAGTTCTTCTTTTTTTAGCTATACTTTGCGTGACTGGCGGTTTATTCTCCGTAACTTTTCTTTCTCCTTCCGTTGATGGGTTGGTTGCTGGGCTAACTTTCGGTTTCTCCCTGTTCTTTGTAGACTTCTTGTGTGATTATGTTACAAGCAAGGGAGTTTTGAAGCATGACCCAATCTATGATCTGAGGAGAGTTTCGGCGCTTTCCCTTGTCTCTTGGGTGCTGTGGTTCGCGTTTGTTTTTGTAGGTGTCGCCCTTGCCGTGCTACTTAATGATTCATCATTATGGGTTAAGCTGAGTCTTTTGGGATTTTCAGCGGTACTTATTCTGCGTTTAATAGTGTTTAGCGCTACGTCATCTCTTGACTTTAAGCGGACTTTGACAGCCTCTTTCACTCAGCCTTTCCTGTGTGCGGTTCCATTCTTGCTGGTCTCGGTGAAAATCGGATATAACATTACTCACAATGTGCTGCTGTTTCTCGTTTATTCGCCCGTAATCTGTTTCCTTTCAAGCTGCCTCTTCACTTTCCTTTTGAACCGCGTGGGCGAGAAAACAATCGGAATCTCTTCGTTATCTCTTTTCAAGGCCTTTCTGCTCAACTGGATTGAAGATTTAAGCGCTCCTTTTGAAGAGTTTCTCGAAAAACTGGGTAAAGAACAGAACATCGACATTTCCATAACAAGGTTTGACGCTTCTAAATCCAAGGCAGTTATGGTTGTTCCATCAGTCCATCCGGGCCCATTCAAAAACGTTGGGAGTAGCTTTTTACCTTCCATGCTCAAAACTGCCTTAGAAGAGGAGTTAGGATGCGTTGCCTGCGTTCCACATGGATTGTTCGGTCACGAGCTTGACTTAACCTCTCAGATTCAGAACCAAAAAATCGTTAACCACGTTACGGCAGCTGCCAACTTTGAAGCCTCAGAGGTTAAAGCCAGCCCTTTTGTTAAAATTGACAATGGTTCGGCTACGGCGAGTTGTCAGGTTTTTGGTGAATCTGCTTTCGTTTCATTTACACTCGCGCCTAGGACAACCGAGGACTTGCCGCAGGAATTGGGGTTATTTGTCAGAGAGGAAGCTGAAAAACGTGGCTTGAAATGCGGTGCCATCGTTAACTCCCATAACAGTATCGACGGGGCGGTTAATCCGCAGGAGGCTCTGGATGCTTTGAAGAACGTTGCGGTTGTGTGCTTGGAGAGAGCCGCTGCTTTAAAGCGTGTGCCCTTTGAAGTTGGTGCAGCCAACGTTACGCCTAAGGCGTTCAGCCTTGAAGACGGTATGGGACCCGGCGGAATCAGCGTGGTTGCCGTCAAGGTTGGTGAACAGAAAACCGCTTACGTGGTTATCGACGGCAACAACATGGTTTCTGGACTGCGTGAAAAAGTTCTCTCGGCGCTCCAATCCGTCGGTGTCGACGAAGGCGAAGTTTTTACAACGGACACGCACGCAGTGAACGCCGTGGTGTTAAACAAGCAGGGATACCACCCGGTCGGCGACGCCATAGATCACGGAAAACTCGTTGGTTATGTCAAAAAGGCAGCTGTTGAAGCCTTATCTAGTTTGGAACATGTGAAGGTAGCGTGCCGCGTTGTCACAGTTCAGAATGTGAAGGTTATCGGAGAGGAACGACTGAAAACGCTGTGTCTTCTCGTTGAGAAGACGCTTCAACGGGCGAAAAGAGTAGTTGTTCCGATTTTTTCCGCCGCAGGCTTTCTCTTAGCGTTAGCTCTTGCGACGCTCTGATGTCAGCCATATGCTACCTATTCTACCCTAAACATTTTCTGGTTGATGCCTAGAAAGGAATGTTGAGGGCGAAGAACTTTGAAGAGCCTCGGAAAGCTTGAGACAGCGTTCGCCATTGCGTGAAATTTTTGCCAATGGCACCTACCCCCAGTTTCAACATCTTAGACTTTGCAGAATTTTTGTGCAAGTCTCCAAGATAGGTCCCTATAGTTTTCTACACTTATTCATTTCTTCGCAATTCTTGTTATAAGCGAGCCTATTATGATCGGCAAGATTACGGATGCGTCACCCTCAATCGTTACGTATTCCGATTTCTCCTTAATTTTCCCCCATGAGACCGCCTCTCTGGGTTTCGCTCCAGACAGGCTTCCATCCCATTCCACAGCCGTGGTGATGTAAACCGTGTAGTCCAATCCGTCTTTGAACTGGTTCCACCAGATTGTGTGATGTTTGGATATGCCTCCACCTATGATTAACGCACCCGTTTTTTCCGCCGTGAACACCAGATCGTTGATTTCTTTCTCGTCCTCCAGCAGGTTGATTCTGAAATCGTGGTCTTGGGAAAACATCCATAGTTGGTATCCGACGGCTCCATCGGTTATTCCAGGCACATATACAGGTATCTTGTTTTTTGCAGCCCAGTACAGGATAGAGTCTTCTCCGCAGATTCTCTCTCCCATCCACCAACACAGCTGACGTGTGGAAATCTCTCTGACCCCCTCATCCCATAAGCCTGAAAGTAACGTTTTCATTTTATCCTCGATTATGAGACCGTAGCTTTCATTCGGAACCAGAATGTTGCCCAGACGATTTATGCCACGTTCATGAAGCACATCATCATCCATTAGAAATGAGCCTCGGAAATATTTCTTCCAGCTTCGGGCAACATCATGGTCAAGCGTTCCACAGGTTGTAACCACAACATCCGCTAACCGTCTTTTGACGATCTCCTTAAAAACGCCTCTGATTCCGGACGCCACCAGGTTAGCTGGGAATGAAAGAAATTTCACGCATTTTCCATCCTTAATCATCTCTTCGAGAATTTTTACGCCTAAGGCGAGTTTTCCCGCTGTGAATCCCCAAGCTTTTTCCATCTGCTGAACAGCCTCATCGACAGACATGTTCTTGAACAAGTTGTAATCTTCAACCGATTTTTCTAACATTTTCAAGTATCCTCAGCGCTTAACTTCAAACTTTTATAGAACCCAACTGAAACCTAGGAGATAAGCGTTGCCGATGTTTCTTGCGAAACAAAAACCATTGAAACTGCTGTTTTGCATGCTAACACTAATAAGATTGAAGTGGCAATTTTTCTCTTTCTATTACAGGGGGCAAAGGGTGCTTAAATGGTTGGAAAAATTGTGATTAACAAAGAGCTGTGCAAAGGGTGTGCATTATGCGTAAATGTTTGCCCTCAAAAACTCATTGCAATTGCTGATGAGATCAACTCTAAAGGTTATCATCCCGCAGAGTTTGTTGATTCCAAAGGAGCGTGCACCGGATGCACCTTATGTGCTCTAACATGCCCGGAGGTTGCAATAGAAGTGTTCAGAGAATAAAACTGGTAAGGATGTGAGAGAGATGGGTGAGAAAGTCCTGATCACAGGAAACGAAGCCATCGGCGAAGCAGCGATTAAAGCTGGTTGCAGGTTCTTCTTTGGCTATCCCATAACGCCGCAAAACAAGATTCCAGAGTACCTTTCCTATAGGCTTCCTCAAGTTGGAGGATGCTTTATTCAAGCAGAAAGTGAAATAGCGGCGATTTACATGGTCTTTGGAGCTGCGGGCGCTGGAGCAAGAGTTATGACTTCGTCTTCAAGTCCGGGAATCAGCCTCAAACAGGAAGGAATTTCCTATATTGCTGGTGCAGAGCTTCCGTGTGTCATTGTGAACGTTATGCGAGGCGGTCCAGGATTAGGCGGAATTCTACCGTCTCAAGCAGATTATTTTCAAGCAACAAAGGGCGGAGGCCACGGAGGTTATCACATGCTTGTGCTTGCGCCATCGACGGTTCAGGAATCCGTCGACTTGATGACCGATGCTTTCGATTTAGCAGATAAATACCGCAATCCAGTGATGGTTCTAGCCGATGGTTACATCGGGCAAATGATGGAACCCGTAGAGTTCAAGGAAAGACCGCAAAAAGTGCTCCCCACCAAAAACTGGGCTATAGCTGGCGCGAAAAACAGACCTCGGAACCTGATTAGATCACTTTATCTCGACCCTGAAGAATTGGAGCAACACAACCTGAAGCTTCACAGGAAGTATCTAGAGATGGCTAAAAACGAGGTTCGCGTTGAGACCTATTTAACAGAAGACGCCGAAATAATTATCGCTGCTTATGGAACTGTGGCAAGAATCGCTAAGACAGCCATTAAAATGCTGCGTGAAAGAGGAATTAAAGCGGGGCTGGTGCGTCCCATCACGGTTTACCCGTTTCCGTACGAAACTTTTGCAAAAATCTCTGAGAAAGTAGATAACATCTTAGTTGTCGAAATGAGTTTAGGGCAAATGATTGAAGACGTTAAGTTGGGCGTTTGTGGAAAAGCAAAAGTTCATTTTTATGGGAGAACTGGTGGGATGGTTCCAACCTACGATGAAATAGTTACACAAATAGAAAAAATCGTGAAGGAAGAGGTTGCTTGAAATGAAAAAAGTTTTTGAACGACCAAAATCGATGTTTCCTGTTCCAACCCATTACTGCCCAGGATGCGGACACGGAATCGTTCATCGTTTACTCGCCGAAGTTATTGACGAGTTTGGAATAAGAGAAAGAGTTGTTGGAGTGGGTCCGGTAGGCTGTTCCGTGTTTATATACAACTACATCAACTGTGACATGTATGAGGCTGCTCACGGTAGAGCGCCTGCCATCGCAACGGGCTGCAAACGAATGCATCCAGATCTGATAGTTTTTACTTATCAAGGAGACGGCGACCTAGCATCTATCGGAACGGCTGAAATCATTCATGCAGCAAATCGGGGAGAAAACATCACTGTACTTTTCTTGAATAACGCAATTTACGGAATGACTGGTGGGCAAATGGCACCCACAACAATCTTAGGGCAGAAGACAACGACCTCCCCTCTTGGGCGTTCTTCTAAAAGAGAAGGGTATCCGATTAGAATAGCGGAAATGCTTGCTACTTTAGAAGGCGCAACCTACATTGCACGTGTGTCTGTGCACAATCCGAAAGCAATTATAGCGGCTAAAAGAGCGTTAAAGAAAGCTTTCAAAATCCAAATAGAGGGATTAGGCTTTTCTTTAGTCGAGTTTCTGTCGCAATGTCCAACAGGCTGGGGGATGTCTTCTAGAGAAGCAACTAAATGGGTTGAAGAAAAAATGATTCCTTGCTTCCCTCTAGGCGAGTTCAAAGTTCCTAGAAGCGAAAAACCGGTGAAGTGAGAGAAATGAAGTCGCTTTATGAAAACGTTATAGTAGCTGGTTTCGGCGGACAAGGGGTTCTGTTTATTGGACGATTGTTGGCCTATGCGGCGATGAAAGAGGGAAGAAACGTGACTTGGATTCCTTCGTATGGACCTGAAATGCGAGGAGGAACAGCGAACTGCACGGTCGTCATATCCAATGAGGTGATCGGCTCGCCAGTCATAACTTCACCTAACGCTTTAATTGTGATGAACAATCCGTCGTTAGACACTTTTGAACCTAGACTAAAAACAGGCGGTTTGCTGATAATGAATTCTTCTCTAATTACTCGAGAAGCTAAGCGAAATGACGTAAGGGTAATCAAAGTACCAGCGAACAAAACAGCTTCTGAACTCGGCAACGACAGAGCCGCTAACATGGTGATGTTAGGCGCTTACATCGCCCACAAAAAAGTTGTAACAAAGGAAAACATTTTGGAGGCACTAAAAAAATATTTAGGAGAAAAGAAGATGGCGCTCTTTGAGACAAACAAGGCTGCCTTGGAAAAAGGAATAGAGATTGGGAGTTTGTAGATTTTCGGCGGTACTTGATTATACACAACGCGGAAAAATATAAAAAGTTCAACATGCATCGTATCGTTTGCTTTGCAACGCCTTTCGCTGTGAATCAACGAAAAAGGAGGTAAAATATGACGGAGGAAAAACGGGAGGAAGCTGTGAAAGGAAGGGAAACCACTAAAAAACCAATAAAAACAAACGACAACACTGTGCTTATTGGAAGGAAACCGGTGATGAACTATGTGGTTGCTTGCATGACCTTCTTTAACTCTGGAGCAAAAAAAGTTGTTGTGAAGGCCAGAGGAAGGGCAATCAGTAGAGCCGTCGACACAGTTGAGTTGTTAAGACGTGCTTTTGTGAAGGATCTGCAACTGCAGGACATAGCCTTAGGCACAGAGGAAGTTACGAGAAGTGAAGGTCAAAAGTCCAATGTTTCAACGATTGAAATCACAGTGACCAAACAGTAGTGTGCTTGCCCAGGTTCCTAAAACAAGTACATCCGAGACAAGGCGTCGCCATAATTCTTATTTTGTACGCTGAAGGCTTCACGTTTCTTTTACACGACGAGGATAGATACTTATATAAACTGTTTTTTTACTAATCGTAGTCTCTACTGGTGATGCAGGATGAGCGTTTACCCAAAAATTGTTGTCACTCCACCAGGTCCGAAGGCTAGAGAATTGGTTAAGAAAGATGAAAGCCTGATTTCGCCTTCGTATGGGCGTTTTTACCCGCTAGTCGTTGAATCTGGAAAGGGCTGCATAGTGAAAGATGTTGACGGAAATGAGTACATAGACTTCAACTCTGGATTAGTATGCCTAAATGTTGGTCACAGCCACCCAAAAGTGGTCAGTGCGATAAAAAATCAGTGCGACCGTTTTCTCCACTATTCCAACACAGACTTCTTCTACCCTGAAGTTGTCAACCTCGCGGAAAAGCTTGCTGAGATCACGCCTGGAAGATTTGACAAAAAAGTATATTTCGGAAACAGTGGAGCAGAGGCGGTTGAAGCAGCAGTTAAGCTTGCAAAGTGGCACACCCGCAAACAGTTATTCATCGCCTTCATAAGTGCCTTTCACGGACGCACGATAGGAGCTTTATCCTTCACAGCCAGCAAACCCACCCAAAGACGTTATTTCTCTCCACTCATGCCCGGCGTCACTCACGTGCCATACCCATACTGTTATCGCTGTCCCTTCAAGCAGACCTATCCAGACTGTCACTACTGGTGCGTAGATTTCATTGATGATTTTGTTTTGCAGAAGTATGTGCCTCCAGAAGATGTTGCTGCAATCCTTTTTGAACCCATCCAAGGCGAGGGCGGATACGTTGTTCCGCCGCCCGAGTATTTTCAGCGTTTAAAGAGGCTCGCTGACAAATACGGCATACTCTTGATTGACGATGAGGTGCAAGCTGGCATGGGTAGAGCTGGTAAATGGTTTGCGATTGAACATTGGGACGTTGAGCCAGACATTTTATGCAGCGCGAAAGCGTTAGCTTCTGGAATGCCATTAGGTGCAACCGTTACTAGAGCAAAAGTTATGGACTGGGTCGGGGGCTCGCACGCAAGCACCTTCGGTGGGAATCCGCTTTCATGCGTTGCAGCCACGGCAGTCATCAATATCATCAAGGAAGAGAGGCTTCTTGAAAACGCGACGAAACAAGGTAGTTACATAACAAGGCGGCTTGAAGAACTGAAAGAGAAAAGCGAAATCGTTGGGGACGTGAGAGGCAAGGGCTTGATGATAGGCATGGAAATCGTGGAAAATAAAGAGAACAAAAAACCAGCATCCAAAAAAACAACGGAGATCATGACGCGTTCTTGGAGGCGTGGAGTCGCCGTTATCACATGCGGTGTATCCACAATCAGGATTGCGCCTCCGCTTAACATAACTAGAGAGCTTGTAGACTCAGCCTTAGACGTCGTTGAAGACGTTGTAAACGAAGTTGAAAAAGAAGGTAGCTAAAGTCTGTAGCGCGTGCTCCTATGCAGATTCGAACGCTAACATTAAGCGATTACGATGAAACAGTGAAGCTTTGGGCTGAAGCTAAACTGCCTTTTAAGCCCAAAGGAAGGGACAGCAGACAAGCAATAGCCGAACAAATGAATGCTAACCTAGAGTTTTTCATAGGTGCATTTGAAGACTCTCGCTTGGTTGGCACGGTTGTTCTAAGCAGCGACATGCGGAAGGGGTGGATTAACCGTTTAGCAGTGCATCCCGGTCGTAGGGGTCGTGGAGCGGCTAAGGCTTTGATTGCTGAGGCTGAAAGAATACTTCGGAAGCACGGCGTGAGGATTTTCTGTGCTTTGATAGAGGACTACAACACTGTGTCAAGAAAGCTGTTTAAAGAGTGCGGCTACGTTGAACATAGCGATATAAAGTACTTCAGTAAACGTGACAGCGACGAGGTCTAACGCTGCTTTCTGGACAACGAGCACAAGTGTTCACAGCCTCCACCAACCGACGGTGCGTACACGTCTCAAGCAGAATCTCCATCCACTTCTCCCACTTCTCATAATCTTTACCTATTAAAAGAATTTTACTCTTGCCTCTCCTCTGGTTTTGGCTCGTGCACACAAAACACTATCAAAAGGGTGGATGGAACTATAAGCACAAGCATAAGGAGGAACGGAAGCTCTGGAGACACGTTGTCATATATCAGTCCACCCATCACTGCGCCGAGAGCCATAAAAATGTAGGAGAAGAAATTCATCGAGCCGGTAACCTTTCCCCGCTGTGTCTGTGGAACAAGGTCAGCGAACAATGTTTGATAGGCTGAAAAACCAAGAAGCTGTGAGAATCCAAAAAGGAACATAGTTATAAAAAGCGTTAAAAAGTTTCCGTAAACAAACAACAAGACCGCTGGAATCATTAAAAAACCTGATAGAACTAACGGAATTTTTCTACCTACCTTATCAATGAGCTTTCCTGTTGGGAAAGACAAGATTATCATGCATATGAACAAGGCGATCATGACGTATCCCCAATTCATGCGAGCAAGCTGGAGAGCCGGGTCTTCTTGGGGTAGAAGCGTCGGATCTGGCGGACCTCCGATTTTAAGCACGTAGAAAGCGTAAACCAAAAAGAGCGTCTGAGTCATGGCAAATGAAAACCTCACAATCAGACTAGACAGTAATAAGAACAGTGTTGAGCGCGGCACCAATCTCCAAACATTTACTCCCTCCTTTAAGGCTTTAGTGTATGAGTGGAGTGCTTCTCTCAAGTTTAACTTCTCCGCATTCTCCAAACTCTCCTTCAGCCTTAGTCGAACGATAGCTGCAGCAAAAAAGAACACTGTAACAATGATGTACGCTATTCTCATACCCATCTCGGATCCATAAGTAGCCACCAGCAGAAGAGCTATTGCTGGAGCAGGGGTTGTTGCAACACTCATAATTAGATTTAGTATCGAGAATCCCATCCCTCTCTTTTCCGGCGATAATGAATCCGCCATCATAGCCATCAATGCTGGTTGATAGAGTAAGCATAGGCTCTGAACCACTGCTCCAATCAAAATGAAGTGCCAGCTAGGAGCAATCGCATAAAAAATGTAAGAGAAGGCTACACCAAATGTCAAGGTTGATACAAGCCATCTTCTCCCATACTTGTCCGCCAAGTATCCTCCGGGAAACTGAACAGCCGCCAAGGTCAGCATCGAAGCCATCAAGATTACGCCTAAAATGGTGGCGTTCCCTCCAAGCTGAATAACATAGTCGGAATAGTATGTTCCCGGGAGTTCTCCCGCAAAATCCATCAGAATCCAACTTATTACCAGTATCAGATAGTTTCCTCTAAAGAACGAGAATTCTTGTTTCAATTTGTTTAAAAGGTTCAACCACTAACAAACCACATGTTTTGGATTCTTTTCTTCTAATAGTGTCTTATTAACAGTTCGGAAATCATTCTGAATACAAGAAGTTCTTTAGAAACTCATGGGTTGCCTTCTCGTTTAGACATAAACCTTACATTCTCCGTTTGTTGTTCGCTGGTTTTTCGTCCCTTTAGTTTAAGCAATGTTCTTCTTAACGGTTTTCTCTTTAGTTCCGTCCCGCAGACTTCACATTTTTTGAATCCGTAGTCTGCCGGATATTTTCTGTGGCACGCTGGGCAATACCTTATCCATTCTAAACGGAAGCGGATACCGAATGTCGCCAGTGAAGCGAATTCTATGCCCAATTGGTTTGCAACATTCTGTATTGAATAATCGTCGGTAGCGATTAACGGGGAATAACCTCGCATCTTCAGTTCTAGGGCTAAGGCTAAAACTTGCAAGTCCGCTTCTGAAAGGAAAAACATGTCTCCAACAAGCTTCGATGACGCTTTAACTTCCTTAAGAGCGTAAATGCGCGGCATTTTGACCCTTAACTTTCCGCTTTCCACGGCTGTTTTGAACCTCACCCAAGCCATGGTGTTTCCAGCTATCTCCCCTCTAACCATCGGAACCGTGTACTGCTCCTCACCTACAGAAAAGGGGTCAAAACCCGCTACAAACGCAGACGTATCCAAAACGATTACTTTTTTAATTTTATTTACTTCACTCGTTAGGCTTTTCCTCCAGAGGCGAAAAGAAGCCTGCTTTTCAAGCGATGATAAAAGTTCTCCCTAAATCGTATGAAAGATGTTTCGTACTTAGAACGTGTAATGGTTAAGCTCAGGAATTTTGAACTTACAATTCGACGGTGATGCCCATCGATGACAACGAGTATTTTTTTCGGTCTAACAACCTCAATCGTTAGATTCGATTCCGCTGGAAAAACTATCGGGTGGAAAACGCTTAGCGCACACACAGGCGTTAGAACAAAAGCGTCCACATCTGGGTCCAGAACGGGTCCTCCCGCTGAAAGCGAATAGCCCGTGGAGCCTGTTTGTGTAGCTACCATTAAACCGTCTGCTTGACAGTTCAGAATCGGCTCCCCGTTTTTCAAGATGCGAGCGTAAAGGATTTTTGCGGGTACGTCTGTAGAGACAAACACCTCGTTTAGGGCGTCTGGAAATTTTATGTGATCTGCGGTTGCTGAGAGCTTCATGCATTTTTCGATTGTGAATTCTCCCTTTAGGCACTTATCCACCGCTGTTAGAGCCTGTTTCGGCTCCACTTCGGCTAGAAAGCCTCGGACACCCATGTTTACTGCAAGTATTGGTGGTTCGGGTTTTGGAAGCGACACGCATGTTCTTAGTATTGTCCCGTCGCCGCCGATGGTTATGACAAGGTCTGTTCTCATTTTTTCCAGCGTAACCGCAGTTTCTTTCGTCTTCATTTTCTCTGCGAGAGTGTTTTCAGCGTACACTTCTAATCCTTGTGTTTTCAAGTAGTTGTCCAAGTCTTCCGCGAGCTTTATGGCTTCTCTCTTGTCGAAACGAGCGACCAAACCAGCACTTTTAAACAAAATCTCCACCTTCTATGCGTTAGCGACACTTAATCTATATATGGGTGTTGTTTAAAATTGCTATGGATAAAAGCTTTGTAAGGTTGGCGTGTGTATGAGCAAACCCGTTGATGTTGGAAGCTTACGTGTGGGCGGATACATAATCGTTGATAACGAGCCTTGCCGTATAGTTGATATAACCAAATCAAAGCCCGGAAAGCACGGTTCAGCCAAGGCACGGGTCGTAGCCATCGGCGTTTTCGACGGTGGCAAGAGAAGTTTTGTAAAGCCCGTGGGTGCAACCGCCGAAGTGCCAATGATTGAAAAAAGAACCGCCCAAGTGTTCGCCGTGATGCCCTCAAGTGTTCAGTTGATGGATCTGGAAACCTACGAATACATTGATGCTCCTTTTCCAGAAGAGGCGGATTTGAAAGCGAAGCTTGCTACGGGCGTGGAGGTTGAATACTGGCGGATACTGGACAGAGTAAAAATCGTCAGGACAAAAAGCTGAAAATATGAGCTTATGAATCTAGCTCCACCAGTCCCAATACATCTTCTTGAATCCCAAATACAGTATCAAGAGGATCACGCCCCAACTTAGTGCGACGCCTGCGACTTCCAATATTAAGTTGTTCAGATAGCTGTAGCTTGCCCAGGCGCTTATTCCACAGAGCCCTACCAGAATGAGGGTGAACATTGCGAAGTGAATCGCCCGCTCTCCAGCCATAAGAATCCATCTCGTCTATAGTTTAGTTTCAAATGTTAAGCATACCTTATTGTTAAAATTTTTGATTAAGTTTATTTTGAAGTATCGTATAGAATAGTTTTGAAGCCGATGATGCAAGAAGAGCCGTCGGATTCGTGATGACGTTTTAAACCGGGGCTGAGGCTTCTGAGAGATTTATTCTATGGGAATTCTGTATCTACCTTTCCGCGGTAAGTGAATCTCCAAAATCCCTTTTTTGATGTGAACCTCCATTTTTCTCATATCCACCGGAACTGGTATGCGTGTCTGGCAGCGGAACGTTTGGAACTCTCCCGCGTGATGGGTTATGCCGAAATCAGCGAATCGCACTTTTCGCCTCATTTTAGCAATTATCTCCAGTGAGTCTTCATCTAACGGTTTCACCTGTACCTTGCTTTCCTCTGCGTACGGAAGGTCAGCCGTCACTATAACTTCATTCGGAGTTATGAGTATATCGCGGAGCGGCTCTATCGTGCTGGCTCTCTGGTTCCAGCTCGGTCTTTCAATCATCACCTCTCCGAATCTTTCAGCCCACTCATCTAATCTTTCGAAGTATTCGTCGATTATATCAAAGATTGAACGCTTTTTTCTTGTCGACATCTTGCTTTACCTCATTTTACGAGACGTACAACGGGATGTCATACTCTTGCGTCTTCTTCATCTTAGCCATCTCCTTCTGTGTTCGTCTCATAACATCCCTTGCTCTCAACCGAATCTCTTCTCCCTTCTCCAGAAGCGCTGAGACATCAACTTTTATGTCAGTTATCTTCGCCAGCTCTTTTAATGTCGCCGCTGAGGCTTCCGGGTCCGGATAGTTGTAGAAGCATTGTGCGAGCAATGTTATGGCTGGTACGCCTATTCTGGCGCAGTAGTGCATTATTATCGCTTGAGGACCAACCATGTATCCCTCTTTGAGCACTTCTACATCTTTGTCCTGAATCATCTTCAGCACACTTGGGTTTGAAGCCGCTCCGAAAATCTTCAACTTATCAATGTCCTGCCTATTCTGTACCGGAATGCCGCTCATCGAAATCATCACTTTAGCATCCTTGTTCCTACCCCAATCAACGAGAGTGCGCATTATGGGTTGAATCGCGTCTGCTGGTACGGCTGTCTCAGAAACCGCCAAAAGAACGTCGTGGTTTCCGAAAATTCTTATCGGGGAATGGGGTAATCCCTCGTGCAGAACAATAAGCGGCGGCAGCAATTTTGAATCCAAGTATGCCACTTCTTTTAGGTTAAGCTCCGAGATTATGTGTGAAGCCGCGATGACACCCACCAAGCCGACATCTGGGAAACCGAATAGCATGGTGGCGCCTGAGGGGATTTTCTGTCTCTCTATAATCTTGACTTCTTCACTCAATTTTGTTCCTTCAGACATTTTTAAGCGGTGGTGTAAAAACCTTGTGGCTATTCAAGGCGTAGAAAGCGAATACGTATTTAAATGTGTAAAGAATCTTAAATCTGGAGAAAACATGGCTTTAGAAAGTTTAGGTTCTTCGCTTTACGCAGCTTTAAGAAAGGTTTTCAGGGCCTCGGTTGTCGATGAAGCAACCGTTAAAGAGCTTGTGCGCAACGTTCAGAGGGCGTTGCTTCAGGCGGACGTGAACGTTAAACTCGTACTTGACATTTCCAAACGGATAGAAGAAAAAGCGTTGAAAGAAAAGGTTCCCATGGGTGTTTCAAGGCGTGAGCATGTGATAAAAGTGGTTTACGAGGAGTTAACGCATTTTCTCGGAGAGAAACCTGTTCCGATAAAGATGGAGCCTGGGAAAAAGAAGGTTCTGATGCTCGTCGGTATCCAAGGCTCTGGAAAAACCACAGCCGCCGCCAAGCTTGCAAGATACTTCCAGAAGAGAGGATTAAAACCCGCTTTGGTGTGTGCAGATACTTACCGTCCAGGCGCCTATGCACAACTCAAGCAGCTCGGAAACAGGATAAACATACCGCTCTACGGTGACGTAAATTCGAAGAATCCAGTCAAAACAGCGTTATACGGCTTGAAAAAATTCAGCGACAAGGATATAGTGTTCATCGATACAGCTGGTCGTCACAAGGAAGAACGAGAACTAATCAAAGAAATGAAAACGCTGGAGAAGAGAATCAAACCAGATGAAGTCATACTGGTGATTGACGGAACAATCGGTCAACAAGCAATGGCTCAGGCGAAAGCTTTCAACGAAGCGACACCGATAGGCTCAATCATAGTGACAAAACTTGACGGCTCATCCAGAGGTGGGGGCGCCCTCTCCGCAGTCGCTGCCACAGGTGCGCCAATAAAATTCATCAGCACAGGTGAAAAAATAGGCGATATAGAAGCCTTTGTGCCCTCCCGGTTTGTCGGTCGTCTACTCGGCATGGGCGACCTAGAAACTTTGATTGAAAGAGTGCGCGAGGCGGAGGTAAAAGTTCCTGAAAGAAAGGCGCGGGCTATCTTAAGTGGCAAGTTCACGCTGACAGACATGTATGAATGGTTTGAGGCGATGAGAGGGATGGGTCCCTTCCGAAAGCTTCTGAAGATGATTCCGGGCATGTCTTACGATGTGCCCGAAGACATGTTGAACATGGCTGAAGACAGGCTGGAGAAATGGCGTGTGATAATTCAGTCTATGACGCTCAAGGAAAGGAAAAATCCGAAAATCTTTAACGCTTCGAGGATGAAACGCGTGGCGAGGGGTTCTGGAACGAACGAGAAGGACGTGAAGGAGCTTCTGAAGCAGTACTCGATGATGCGTCGAATGATAAAAACTCTGCGCAGGAAAAAGAAGCTGCCATTCTTCGGGAAAGGCCTCCCGCTCGGCTTCAAGTAAAACTTCAAAGAGGCGATTGGAAGGAAGAATCGTGGGCATTTTAGAAAAAGCTCTGAGGATGCTGGAGAAACATCCTTTATGTGACCATTGCTTAGGGAGACAGTTCGCCTTACTAAGTCACGGAATGGAAAACTGTGAAAGAGGCAAGTGCATAAAAACCGTTTTAACGCTTCAGGCTCATGCGCTTTCAGGAGGCAAAGAAGGCATAGAAACACTCAAAGTCCTCGCAGCAAACGGTTTTTCCGAAACAGCGAAAGAAATGTTGCATAAAATGAAAAAACGCATCTCGGCTAAAACTTTGCCAAGCGCTTGCTTTTTGTGCGAAGATAGATTCAAGTGCATCAAAGACTTGGCGGAAAGAGCCGTGAACGAGCTTAAGAACTGTGAATACCGCAATTTTTTGGTAGGCGTAGAATTACCTGTGGCGGTTGAAGAGCGTGAAGACGAGTTTAAGGCCGAGTTCGAAGTGAGCTACGGAGAAAGCATGCGGAACGAGTTTGGACGTGCAATAGGGAAGAAGATCGCTGAGCGGACCTGCAAAGCTGTGGAGTATAAGAAACCTGAAATTGTTGTCCTCGTTAATCCACTAACAGAACGGGTAAAGCTTCAAGTAAACCCTCTTTACGTAGCTGGACGCTACAGAAAACTTGTCAGGGGCATACCACAGTCAAGATGGCTCTGTCCAAATTGCAGGGGAAAAGGATGTGAAAAATGCGACTGGACTGGGAAACTGTATCAAGAATCGGTGGAAGAACTCATCGGAAAGCCCTTCTTGGACGCGACAGGCGGAGTGAAGACTTCCTTCCATGCCTCTGGAAGAGAGGACATCGATGCTCGGATGCTAGGAAACGGAAGACCGTTTGTGATAGAGATAACCCAACCTAAAAAGCGCTTCTTGGACCTGAAAAAACTGGAAAAGGTTGTTAATGCAGGTGCTAAGGGCAAAGTTGAGGTTGCGAGTTTACAACTCGCAGACAAAAATGTTGTTAGAAAGGTGAAGAAGGCGGAGTCTGCGCAGAAGGAGTATCATGTTATTATGGAATTTGAAAACAAAATTTCAGTCAAAGATTTGCGTTTGTTAGAAGAAAAGCTGAGAAACGCTGTTGTCAAACAGAGAACCCCTATTCGTGTTATGCACCGGCGGGCGGACTTAACACGGGAAAAGTACATATATGACGTGAAGGTAAAGAAGTTGTCGCCTAAAAAGGCTGAGATGAACATACTTTGTCAAGGTGGGCTCTATGTTAAGGAGTTGGTGACTGGTGATGAAGGAAGAACTACACCCAACATTTCGGGGATTCTGAAGAACGAAGCGAAGCCCATGAAGCTTGATGTTTTAAACGTGATTATGAAGGTTAAAGAGGGAGAAAATAAATGAAAAAGTCAAGAGGATACCGTGCGAGAACACGCAAGCTTCTGAAGAAGAAACCAAGAGAGAAAGGCAAAATAGGGCTAAGCAAGCTGCTCCAGGAATATCAGCCTGGAAACCGCGTGGTAATAAAGATAAACCCAAGCATTCACAAGGGTATGCCTCACAGACGCTACCACGGCAAGGTCGGCGCCATAGCTGATAAGCGTGGAAGAAGCTATGTTGTAAGCGTTACACAAGGAGACGCCACTAAGGAGATAATCGTTAGACCGGAGCATTTAGAACCCTATAAAGGGTGATTCGAAATGGCTAAAAAGGCGGCGTCTGGAAAACCTCTGACTCTCCCACAGGTAAAAAAGCTACTCGAATCGATAGGCGAAGAAGAATTAGACCAGTTCCAAAGGCGAACACTCGATTACGTGTCCAAATTTTCTAAGGTGGATGCTGAGGCGTCGGAAAAACTTGTGGAAAAACTCGTGAGAGAATTCGGTTTAGAAGAGAAGGAAGCTGTTCAAATCGTTAACTGCATGCCCAAAAGCATCGAGGAATTAAGAACTTTTCTCGCCGGGGGACGCAAAATCATCGAAACTTCGAAACTGGAAGCTATAATAACCCTTTTAGACGAACATCGAAAACTGGAATAAGCATTTAATCCATGTGTTTTAAATAAAAGAGGATAAGGCAAAGGGAACATGATGGAGAAGCGATACGAAGAGTACGCTTACGTGTTAGATTTTCTGCCACACGGTCGTCCGGGGATGCGTCCTCCGGGCAGAGCTAGTTACAGAGCGGGAGCTCTCGTTCAACTCATAGGCGAAGAGTTTTTCACGCTGTTGGAAGCCTTGGTTAGAGAGGGTGTGCTGCTCAAGCTTAACGACCGTGTTTACGTTGGGAAGAACGCCCGCAAAGAGATCACGTACATTATCGGACGGGTAGGCTACAACGAGTTGACGGTTGCCGCTAGGATGGAGCTTCCAACAGTAATCAGCAGAATCGTGCTTAACCGTGAGAAATGGTTCGTTAATTTCTTTAACACCGCACGGGCTATTACGCCACGGATGCATGCTTTGGAGTTGATTCCTGGAATCGGGAAAAAATACATGTGGCAGGTCATCAATGAACGTGAAAGACATCCGTTCGAAAGCTTTGAGAATTTGCAGAAACGCACGGAGCTGCCCAACCCCGTTAAGTTAATTACCAAAAGGGTTTTGGAGGAGTTGTCTGGCGACAGCAAGTATCGGCTGTTCACAAGGGCACACTAAATCCGCGAATTAAACGGTTGCTGATCCATGAGTCTCTCTGAAAAAACGAAGCTTTTACTTCGAAAGTATCGAATCATTCCGAATAAACATTTGGGACAAAATTTTATGATTGAACCTTCAGTACATCGTCGTTTGGTTGACTATGCCGCACTAAGCAGGAGTGATGTGGTGCTAGATGTTGGTGCCGGCTTGGGTTTTCTAACACGTCTTCTGGCGGGTAGGTGCAAGCGTGTTTTGGCTGTTGAATCAGATTCGAGGCTTGTGAAGCTCTTACGTGACCAACTCAAGGGCATGTGTAACGTGGAGATAGTTAAGGGTAACGTGCTTAAGATGTCAACACTTCACTTCAATAAGGTTGTTTCAATTCCACCCTATCACATATCTTCTCCTCTGCTTCTGTGGCTTTTCGGCAAAAGGTTTGATTGCGGAGCTTTAATATTCCAAAGGGAGTTCGCGAACCGTTTTGCGGCTTCTGTTGGCAGTGAAAATTACGGATGGCTAACGGTAGTCACGTACTACTATGCTGAAGTTGAACTTCTAGACGATGTTCCAAGATGGATGTTTTACCCCCAGCCAGAAGTGGATTCCATGATTGTGCGTTTGAAACCGAGGAAGCCGCCGCCATTTAATCTAAAGAACAAGGCACTGTTCAAACAACTTGTGCAAGCACTTTTCACACGACGTAACCGAAAAGTTAGGAATGCTGTTCTGCCTTTTCTAAAGCGAGCGCAAGCAACAGCTGCTGAAACCGTGGTTGAGGCAGCGAGTCTTCCTTTCCAAGATAAGCGGGTTAGAGAGTTGGCGCCTGAGGATTTCGGAGCGTTGGCAAATGCCCTTGTCCGGTAAGAAAGTGTTTTTCGCGAACTATGTCTTTTATGTTCCGGAAAACGTCTACGAACCATCAGAAGACTCGTTTCTTTTCGCCGAAAACTTGGACATAAGAGAGGGTGAAACGGTGCTCGATATGGGCACGGGATGCGGTATTTTGGGTGTGATTGCAGCGGAGAAAGCAGCAAAAGTCGTTGCGGTGGACATAAATCCTTACGCCGTCCGCTGCGCAAAAAGAAACGCTGAGGTGAATGGGGTTACAGATAAAATCTTTTTCTTGCAAGGAGATTTGTTCGCACCGATTAAGAATGAAGAAGAATTTGATTTAATCCTTTTTAACGCTCCCTATTTGCCTTCGGAAATTGATGAAGGCGATGCGTGGCTCAGTCGTGCTTGGGCTGGCGGGGCGTCTGGAAGGAGAATGATTGACCGCTTTATTTGTGAAGTGCCGTGCTATCTTAAAATGAACGGGCGTGTTCTTTTGTTGCAGTCTGTTTTGTCTGGCGTCGATGAAACATCACAAGAATTTAGAAAGCACGGTTTAAGAGCGGAAGTCATTACCAAACGTGATTTGCCGCTTTTTGAAACAATAGTGCTTGTAAGGGCAACGTGTTAAACAGGTTTACGCAGTCTTAGCTCGTCTCTTATTGGCAATCCGCCTACACCTTTCAAAACTCCGCCATGCTTTTCCACTATGACGCCTGTTTTCACTTCATAAATTTGGAAGCCGAGAGACTGGTAAAACGCCAAAGCTGGCAGATCATCGTTTGAAGTTGCCACCAACAGCCTATTTTTTCGCAACTTCTTAGCCTCAACTTCAACCTTTTCAACCAAACTTCGACCAACACCCACGCCTTGATACTTCGGCAGTACACCCAAAGCCACAATTAGAAAAGCATCCTCCATTTCAGCATAAGAAACAAATCCAATGATGTTGTTTTCCGATTTCGTCACGTAAGCAGGCAATTCCGCTGCAGGCAAGTCTTTATCAAAGGTTAACTGTTGTGGTTCTCCCCAGAACCGCTTAACCATTCCTCGAATTTCTTTCTTCTCTTCCTCTGACGTCACTTTGTTGATGCTGTAGTTTAGAGATTTTTTGCTTACGCATGAGGGGCACACGGTTCGTAATTTTATGTGTTCTCCGCACATTAGCCTTCCACATACGCTGCACTTGTAAACTGCTTCTTTCGCGCAGTATTCGCAACTCATAGTTTTTCCTCATTTCCTTTTGTGAACTTTGTGTTGAAAAGCTATATAACGTGAGGTGTTCAGTATTTCTAGAAAAAGTGTGAGGTGTCTGGTGGATGTGTGTTTTGGGTAAGGATAAGCTGAAGGAGCTTATTGATAAGTATAAGTGTATATATCCTTATGATTATAATCTCCTCGATGGAGACAGCTACGTCCTAACGGTTAATGAAGAAACCACGCTTAATTATCTGGAGCATAAAAACCTGATATCCTACGAGATAGTGTTCACGCCGCCCAACTATGTGGCACACTTAACCGCTAAAAGCAAGTATGGAAGATTAGGCTTATCCTTTTTGAATGCGGCGAAGGTTCACAGCGGATTCGTCGGAAGACTTGCTCTGGAACTTGTGAACCTAAGTAACAACCGTTGTCCCATCACTATTAAACGCGGAGACCCCTTTATACATATAGAATTTGAAACTAGGGAAGGTGAGCCGTCGCCGTATGTAGGGCAGTATCAATTTCAATGCTTAACTGATGAAGAATTAAGAATGTACGTTTCAATCTTGAAGAAGGTTTTTCCGAACTATGACGAGCTTGCCAAAATCTGGTTCAAAAACAGAGCAGGAACATGAAACAGTCCAGACAGCTTATCTTGATTTCAAAACCTGATTCAAAATTCATAACTTTAATCAATGCCTATACCATCAACAAATCGTTTAAATATTGCGGTTATGTATGCTGAGGGGAACAAACATGCGCGCACACAATTACAGAGCTGTCAAGGGGCAGCCCTACACAAGAAAAAAGTTTGTCAAGGGCTTTCCACCGCCTAAAATCACCAAGTTCACTATGGGAGACGCTAAAACACGATTTGAGTACGAAGCGAAACTCATAGCTCTTGAAAAGGCTCAAATCCGCCACAACGCTTTGGAAGCTGCGCGAATAGCAACAAACCGCCTCTTAAATTTAAAACTCTCAGAAAGTTATTGTTTACGTATCTTACCCTACCCGCACGTAATTCTTAGAGAGAACAAAATGATTTTCGGCGCACACGCAGACAGGCTTCAGGACGGCATGCGGAGATCCTTCGGAAAACCCATCGGAACCGCGGCACGCGTAAAGCCTAACCAAACGATCATGACCGTTAACGTGAATGCTAATGGTATTGAAGTCGCCAAAGCGGCTCTGAAACGTGGAAGCGCCAAGCTTCCGATTCCGTGCAGGATAGTCATCGAAAAGACTCTGGAAATAGAGGAGGTGAAAACGCCTTGACCGAAATGAGGAAAGATTTGGTAATTTGGTTTGAAAACCTAAGAAAAACCGATATTCCCTCGGCGGGCGGCAAAAACGCTAACCTCGGAGAAATGCTAAACGCCGGTATACCCATCCCACCAGGCTTTGCCGTAACAGCCTATTCCTACCAAAAATTCATCTCGGAAACCGAGATCTCCAAGAAGATGTACACGATTCTGGATGAAACGATAAAGGACGTGAACGAACCGAAACAGTTTGAAGAAGCCTCCAAAAAAATCCGTCAATTAATCGAGTCAACACCCATGCCAAAGGACATCGAAGACGCAATAAGACAGGCTTACGAAGAGTTATGCAAAAGATTAAACACGAACGGGGTTTTCGTTGCCGTAAGGTCAAGTGCTACGGCTGAAGACCTGCCTGACGCCTCCTTCGCTGGACAACAAGAAACGTATCTGAACGTTAAAGGCGCTGATGCACTCATCGAAAATTCCGTCAAGTGCTGGTCAAGTCTTTTCACACCTCGTGCAATTTTCTACCGTGTTCAAAAGGGGTTTGAGCACGAGAAAGTTCTCATAAGTATAGGCGTGCAAAAAATGGTGAATTCAAAGGTTGCAGGCGTGATGTTTACGATAAACCCCGTCACTGGTGACCCCGACCAAATAGTTATTGAAGGCAACTATGGTTTAGGAGAGTCCGTTGTTTCGGGAGCGGTTACCCCCGACGATTACGTTGTCGATAAAAGCACACTGAAAATTATTGAGAGGCGAGTAGCCAAAAAAACCCTGCAGTACGTTCGCGACCCAAACACTGGAAAAACCGTGCACGTAGAAGTGCCGCCTGAAAAACAAGAGCAGCCATGCTTAAGCGACGAGGAAATTCTTGAGCTTGCAGAGCTTGCCAAACGCATTGACAAGCACTATGGAACGCCTCAAGACATCGAGTGGGCTGTGGACCACGACTTACCGTTTCCAGAAAATGTTTTCATCGTGCAGTCAAGGCCTGAAACCGTTTGGAGCACAAAACTTGTGGAAGCGGCATCAGCAAAGGTTGAATCTGCAGTGACGAAGCCTGTAGAGCTGAAAGTTGTTGTTAAGGGCCTCGCCGCTGGCAAGAGAGGCTTCGGAGTAGGCGTGGCAAAGGTTGTTTCAAATCCTGAAGAAGCATTGAAAATGATGCAGAAAGGAGATGTCCTAGTCACAGCCATGACTAATCCGGATTATGTGCCTTTCATGAAGCTTGCAGACGCCATAGTCACCGACAAGGGCGGAGTGACGTGTCACGCGGCTATTGTAAGCCGGGAACTAGGCGTACCATGCGTCGTTGGAACGGAAAACGCTACAAAGCTTATGGCTAATGGTGAGGAATACACGGTTGACTCGAGAAGTGGTGTGGTTTACGAAGGCGTGCTGCCAGCCTTAACGGGTCAGCTTTCATCATCACCTTCATCCACCGCTGTGGGAGGCAACGTTCAAACCGTGCCAGTAACAGCGACAAAAATCTACATGAACCTTGGTGTGCCTGAAAAAATCGAAGACTACAAAGAGCTGCCCTTCGAAGGCATAGGACTGATGCGTATAGAGTTCATCTTGGCCAGCTACATAGGTGAACACCCGTTATACCTGATTGAAACCGGGCAATCTCAGAAATTCGTGGATAAACTTGCCGAAGGAATCGCAACTGTCGCAAGAGCCATACAACCACATCCAGTTGTCGTGCGATTCAGCGACTTCAAAACCAATGAGTACAGAGAGCTAAAGGGCGGCGAAAAATACGAGATCGTTGAAGCCAACCCCATGCTCGGCTGGCGTGGAGCAAGCCGTTACATAAGTCAATGGTACGAGAAAGCGTTCAGACTTGAATGCCAAGCAATCATAAAATGCCGTGAGGAGTGGGGTCTCAAAAACGTCTGGGTGATGCTCCCTATGGTGCGCACAGTTTGGGAAGCCAAAAAATGTTTGGAGATCATACGAGAAGAAGGCCTCGAAAGGTCAAGAGACTTTAAAATCTGGTTCATGGCTGAAACGCCTTCAATAGCCATACTCGCCGACGAATTCTCAAAACTCTGCGACGGCTATTCCATAGGCTCAAACGACATGACACAGGGCATACTCATGATCGACAGAGACTCCGAACGCCTAGGACAGATGGGATACTTCGACGAGAGAGACCCAGCGATAAAAAGGATAATTGTGCACCTGATTAAAGTGGCGCATGAAAACGGATGCACAGTGTCCATATGCGGCGAAGGTCCATCCAATCTTCCAGACTTCGCAGAGTTTCTTGTAAGATGCGGAATCGACAGCATCTCGGTTAACGCAGACGCCGTAATCGCCACGAAAAAACTCGTTGCAAGCATAGAGCAGAAGATAATCCTTGAGCAGCTTGCAGAACAACGAGAGAGAGCGACTGGGCGTCCAAGCCGAAAGCCGAAACGGGACTGGGAATGGACGCCAGAGTGGACCGAATAAGTAAAGTAAGGAAACCCCTCTACCCTATTTTCTCTTATAGGTTCTAAAACTTTGAGATGAGTGCCTATATGAAACAGTATGATTTTGAAGAAGAAAGAGTGAAACAAGAAATAATCAAACTCGGAGCAAAACGTGTTTTAATACAGCTTCCAGCAGGCTTGAAACCTGAGGGACCACGCCTAGCGAAGGTTATTCAAAAAACCGGTGCCTTGCCAATAATTTCTGCAGACCCATGCTACGGTGCATGCGACTTGGCAACCGCAGAAGCTGAAAGCCTTGGCGTAGACCTGATAATTCATCATGGGCATTCAAGAATGCTAAAATATGAACGAGTTCCCACAGTTTATGTTGAAGCAAGGGCTACGGTAAGCGTGGAAACAGTGGTTGAAAAGGCTTTGCCCCTTCTGAAGGAGTTTCAAAGAGTAGGGTTAGCCACAATCGTTCAGCACGTGCACACTCTTGACTTCGTCAGAGAGATTCTTTTGCGCGCTGGAAAAACGGTCGTTATCGGCGATGCTGGACGCGTGAATTATCCCGGGCAAGTAATCGGGTGCGATTACAGCAACGCCAAATCAATCGCAAGCGAGATAGACGCGTTCCTTTTCATAGGAGGCGGAAGATTCCACGCCCTAGGCGTGGCCCTTTCCACATCAAAACCGACGATAGTCGCTGACCCATACGAAAAAACAGTATATTCAATCGATGAAGAGGCTCGCAAAATCCTGAAACAACGATGGGCAAGCATAGTGGAAGCGAAAAAGGCAAAGATTTTCGCGGTTTTAGTCGGGTTAAAACCGGGACAGAAAAGACTTGAAAAAGCGTTAACCATAAAACAAAAACTTGAAAAAACAGGGAAAACAGCTTTTCTCTTCGCCATCAAAGAGATCACCCCAGAAGCGCTCATGGCGTTTCCCAAGGTGGATGCTTACGTGAACACCGCATGCCCTAGAATAGCCTTAGACGATGCTTCGAAATTCCAAAAACCAGTGCTTACTTTGAACGAGGCGCGAGTGATTGTTAACGATATGTCTTGGGAAGAGTTATGCAGAGAAGGATTGTTCGAAAACTAGACCTAGAGATGCTGCTCTCACAGGTTGCACCGCATCCAACTCCCAAACCAAGCCTCGAACAGTACACGATTCCAGTAGACGTTGCAGCAACAATGCTCTACATCGCAGCTTACATGCACAATGATATTGTAGGCAAAACGGTTTTGGATTTAGGATGCGGCACAGGAAGACTTGCCTTAGGCGCGGCTTTCTTAGGTGCGAAACAGGTTTTAGGCATCGATGTAGACAAAACAGCGATTAATGTGGCTTCAGAAAACTCTGTTAACACTGGTTTGAGAGATAAAGTGCAGTGGATTGCCGCAGACATAGACGCTGTGCACGGAAAATTTGACACCGTTTTGCAGAATCCACCCTTCGGTGTGCAAAGGCGCAAAGCCGACCGCAAGTTCTTGGAAAAGGCACTAGAAACCAGCAAAGTCGTTTATTCACTTCACAAGAGCTTACAAAAAGATAGAGTGTTAATCAACAAATTGAAAGGCAGTGGAAACCCTTTCGTGCCAGCTTTTCCGTCTCCTTTTCTGAAAAACCACGTTGAAGAGCGTGATGGAAAAATTAGATGTGTTTACGCCATGTTAATGGTGATTCCGCATATGTTCCATTTTCACACAAAGCGTAAACACGAATTTGTGGTCGATCTGTATGTGATTGAGAGGAAATAACTAGTACATAGTTGGCAAAGCTACTACCGATTTCAAATTTTGGAGGCTAACCTGTATTACGCTTCAAAAGAATTATGGGAAAGAGTCGCTTAAGAAGAACAACGATATAATTTTTGTATTGGTACAGCTGAATCAAAAGGTTTATTGAGTAGTGTGAGAAAGTGGATGTCCGCAAATGTTTACACTTCACGAGATCAAAACATTCGGGAAAGGATCATCTTTACATGATAGAATTTGGAGATATCGGCTATGAATTCGCAGTCACCTAGACGGAAAAGCGGCCAGTTTGTTGTGCCTGGTGAACGTTTAGGCGTTATCGAGGAGTTTACACCTAGCTCTGGAACCTACGTTCAAGAGGGGGTTATATACTCCAAGGTCACCGGACGAGCTCTGCTTGATTTGCCAAACAAGAGGGTTTCGGTTCATTCTGTAACCCGTGAGGTGCGTGTTCCAAGGGTTGGAAGCATAGTTTTAGGTCAGGTTTCAAGTGTTCAGAGTCAAAAGGCTTTTGTCCGCGTGTTCAAGATAGGTGATAAACAACTTTCCGGGTTTTTCACAGGGATTCTGTATATCTCAGATGTGCAGCTCAGGTATGTGGACTCGATGTTTGCCGTTTGCAAACCATGCGACATCATCCGTGCTAAGGTGATTAGCGAAAAGAACAGAACGTATCACCTCTCCACCGTAGACAAAACCTTAGGCGTGGTTTACGCCTTCTGTTCGCGATGCGGGTATATGCTTGAGTTAAGGCGGCGCTACATGCTCTGTCCGAGGTGTGGAAAAGATGAAAAGCGCAAAGTAGCATCAGATTACGGAAAAGGAGTGATATAACGTAAAAAGGAGACGTGTGTATGAAGGTTGAAATTTTGAAAAAAACCGCTAACGAACTTAAACTTGAAGTTGAAGGCGCAGGGCATGGATTGTGTAATCTTTTGCAAAAGAGGCTTTCAGAGAATGAAAACGTGGACTTGGCAGGCTACGATGTACCCCATCCTCTAAGTTCGCATTCGATGATATATGTTCGTACAAAAGGTAAAGTGAAACCCGAAGAAGCCCTGCGAGAAGCCGTAAAAAAAATTCACGAAACAAACAAGGGATTCGGACGAGAGCTCAAAAAAGCGTTCAAAACTTAACCCTATTTTTCACGGTTGTGAGCAGTTGACTGAAAGCCTCAATCGAATCTTCCACTTTCTCCAGCACCGCGACGCACTCTCCCATAGTAATGTAGTTTTGTAGCCAAGCATAAACGATGAGCGCTTCCGCAGCGTCTGCTAACGTATGTCGGCTCATCCTTGAAGACAGACGCTCTCTCAGTCCAGCTTTCTTAAGCGCTTCCGCAAGAACGTGTCCCTTAACTTTCACCCCTGAAGGCTGCTTTTTTCTGTTTGATACCGCCAGCGAGTAGGCAAAGTTAACGTACGCGTCTCCGAGGGCTGCGAGTTTGTGATCTGCTAGCACATCAGCCAAAGTCTTATGCGCCGTCAGGAAGGGAAACCTTTTCTCCCTCCTTTTTGAATCCATCGTTATCCAGTAGCTTATCTGTTCGCTAGGTTTATAATGTTCTTTCTTCAGTATTTGAGCAAGGTTGCTGAGGAACGGGTTTTGGCTTGTAAAAAATTTCGTGCCATAAAGCCAGAGATTCGTGTTTTGGGTATAGACGACGGAGTTTTTGTTCCTCATGTGAAGAGTCTTGTGCCGGTTGTTGGAGTTGTTTTCCGTGGCGGATACTGGCTTGACGGTGTGATGCACACCGAAGTTGAGGTGGATGGATTCGGCGCCACGGAGAAAATCGTTTCTATGATATTGAATTCGCCACATTACAAACAGTTGAGAATAGTCATGCTGGACGGGATAACCTTCGGAGGTTTTAACGTTGTCGACATCAAAGAACTTAACGCTGAGACAAGGTTGCCGATCATAGCCGTTACACGTTAAAAACCAAACCTTGAAGAGATACACAAAGCCCTAAAAAATCTAGTTGAAGGTGAAAAGCGTTGGAATGCCATTCTAAACGCCGGAAAAATATTCGAAGTGTCTACCAGAAACGAAAGGGAAAGGGTGTACGCACAATTTTCTGGAATATTGGAAGAAGACGCAAGGAAAATTCTGAAGTTGACTTCTACGCGGAGCAACGTTCCAGAGGCGTTACGTGTAGCGCATATAATTGCTTCTGGACTTAGCTAGGCTTAGCCTCAATCTTTATTGGAGTGAGAAAAGGTTTAAAAGTCGCCATGTTAAGGGGAAACAAACGGATAGTGGAGTAAGCGGTCATGGAATTCTGTCCCAAATGTGGAACCCGTCTCATGCCTGCCAAGAGAAAAACTGGAAAGAAAGCGTCCGTGATTCTGATGTGTCCGAAATGTGGTTATAAGAAACAGGCGCAGGAAGGTAAGGTTACGCCGAAAGTTGCGAGGGTTATACAGCACAACCCGCAGGAGCTTGTGGCGGTGATAGGCAGGGAGGAGCAGAAACTGCGAACCTTGCCAACCGTTAGGATGGAGTGTCCCAAGTGTGGGAACAATCTGGTTTATGTCTGGCAGGTGCAGACAAGAGGAGCAGACGAGTCTTCAACGCAGTTTTTCCGTTGCACAAAATGCGGATACACCTTCAGAGAATACAGCTAAGCCTGTGATTTTTCTTTTGACGTTAGGGTTTATCCCATATACGTTTACAAGTCTGCTAAACAGCGGGCATGTCACGACATTCCAAAATAGGGGATAAAATCTTTTATAGGCTCTAGGCATACCTCATTAAAGGAGACACAGCCAATGTTCAAACTGAAGGTAGCAGACGCCAAACTCCTAAGAGACATGACGACAGCCATCTCCATACTCGTGGACGAAGCCACATTCAAGATGGACGCTGAAGGATTAAAACTGCGTGCGATGGACCCCTCACGCGTCGCCATGGTTGATTTCGAATGGCCGAAAACTGTTTTTGAAGAGTACACATGCACTGAACCCACGAAGATGTGCATAAACGTAAGCGAACTGTTGAAGCTGCTTAGAAGAACAGGCAGGGATGAGGCTGTTGAGCTTTCTCTCGACGAAAAAACCGCGCGATTACAAATAAGAATAACCGGAAGGTACACGCGTAACTTCACGATGCCGACGTTGGAGGCTTCCGAGGAGGAGGTACCCACACCGAAAATCACCTTCAACGTTAGAGCGAAAACCACAACAGAAGGCTTGCGCCAAGCGATCGAAGACGCCCAGCTCGTCAGCGACCACGTCCGCATAGAGGCAGACACAGAAAAGCTCGTCCTAAACGCAGCGGGCGACCTCATGGGCGCAACGATAGAACTCAAAAAGGGAAGCGACGCGCTCCTAGAGCTGGAAGCGAAGGAGTCTTCAAAGGCGACGTTCAGCCTCAGCTACCTTTCAGAAATAATCAAAGCCGCTTCCACAACGTCGGAAATCGCCACGTTAGAATTTTCGACAGACATGCCTATACGGCTGGACTTTCAACAGCCAAAAGAGGGAAGGCTAACCTTCTATCTGGCGCCGCGAATAGAAACGGAATAACTCAATGGCAAGCAAGATGCAGTCGGCAGTAGCGAGATTCAGCAGGAACGACCTAGCAAAATATCCATTTCTCAAGGAAACCGCAGAGTACGTTAAAAAGCTAGACTTAAGAATCGAGGATTTAGCAAGCTCAGAGTTTGCGAAGATTCTTGAACGCTCCGAAGAGAGAGTGGAAGAGGCAATCTTATACACGCTGGTCAGCAGAAAACTGCGCAACGAGGACATAGAAATCCTATCTTTCCCGGTGGCGATAATGCTAACCGCTGCCACAGAAAACTCTTTCATCAAAAGGAGATACGCGTTGGCGGAGGCAAAACAAACTTATGAAGACCTAAAATTTGAACGCGAAGAAAAAATTCTGGCCGTTGCAGAAAACTTCGGATGGAAACTCACGGTAAATAAAGATGTAGAAACACCGTACGGGTTCAAGCTCAGCTTTCCAGATTATTTAAGAAACGCAGCACGCTTTAGAGAGAAAAAATGGAAACTTGTAAACCGTCTCCTAGCAAACGGAAACGTTTACCTAACAAAAAACGAAGCAGCAAGGCTTCTAAGCGAAGAAGTCCGCAGACACATCG
>DAOVFC010000029.1 GCA_030668645.1 Candidatus Bathyarchaeota archaeon | reverse complement strand
TCAAATATTCTTCCTAACCATAAGGGGCCAGCAAAATCGATTTTTGAGCCACATTCACTGCATTTTGCAGAACGCTCAGCAGCGAAGGGCCCTTTTACGGGTTCTCTGTGGAAGCATTTGAAGCAATGCAGAATATATCCCATTTTTTTAACGCTTTCATCAGCTTTCTTTGCGCCATGCTCTGCGATTGCGTATATTCTAATGTAATGGGCTGTGCTGTGGCTGAAAACTATGCGTATGCCTATGTCGTTTTTCGCCGCTGTTGTGGCTAGGCATCCAGCCAGAAGTCTAACAGCAAGCTCATGGCAGTATTCTGTGCGCAATGGTTTTCCACCATATTTTCGAATACACGCCTTCGGGTGAACGCCACACAGCGGAGCCATGTCCGTTGCTGTCAAAGCCAGAAATCCGCCGTTGCGTAAGGCGCGAATACCGGAATCGAGATAGGGCACCGGGGAGCCGAAAGGGTCTATGTCTATGCCATCGAATCTTTTATGCGGTGCCCCGTAACTGCCGAGGAGAAAATTTGCATCTTCACTCTCCACGAGAACACGTTCAGATAATTCTTTCATCCGCACGTTGCTAGTGGCGAGTTGAAAGGCTTTCTCGTTAATATCGTTAATCACAACTTTTTTAACACCTTCAACCTCGACCGCAAAGCGTATTCCCCTAACACCGCAGCCAGCCAGCGGCTCACAAACGGAAATTTCACGGTTGACGACCCTCTGATAAGATTGAAGGGCTAAAACCGCTATGTCACGGTTCAGTTCCATGACAGGATTATAGAAAACTGGAGCCTTTGAAGGAGCATAATCTGAAGGCGATTTCACAAACGCCGCAAGCTTCGGAACAAACACTTCAACTTTGCCTTCTTTCACGGTTTCGGTTGGAAAATCCAATCTTGCGTTCTCGAGCTTTTCCTTTTTGCTCATGCATTCCCCTTCAAGGTCAAGCTAAACCACGATGACAAACCATTTTAGGAGAATATTAGACTTCTGTTTTAAGGAGACAAACCAGAAGTGAAACGGTTATTGCTCATAACTGGCAACCCGGGAGTAGGAAAGACGACCGTTCTGTTAAAGACCATTGAAGCCTTAAAGGCTAAAGGCTACAGCGTTGGCGGAATGATAAGCCGCGAAGTCTGCACGTGTGGAACACGCGTCGGTTTTGAGGTTTTGGATTTAGAAAGCGGCAGGAGGGGACGGCTTGCCCACGTTAATCAAAAGTATGGTCCACGGGTTGGCAAGTATAGGGTGAACTTGGAAGACCTTAACCATGTAGGTGCAGCCGCCATCGAGAAAGCAGTGGAAAAAACTGACGTGGTGGCGATAGACGAAGTTGGACCGATGGAGTTGCACTCTCAAAAGTTTAAGGAAGCTGTTAAAATGGCTGTTGAAAGCAGAAAACCCGTTGTCGGCACTGTTCATTGGAGGGCAAGAGACAAGCTGATAGACGAGATAAAGGCAAGAGATGACGCGGAGATATGTCAAGTAACGTACGGAAACAGAGAGAAAATGCATAAAATCATTGTTGAAAAAGCCATGCAATTTCTGACAGCATCCGCCGGGAAATAAAAGCATTAATAACTTTAAAATGAATCCTTCTTGAAGGTGTTTCCATGTTAGTTGCTGGCGTTGACGACGCTGGACGAGGCTCCGTCATTGGACCTTTGGTTATCGCTGGAGTTATGTCAAAAGAGGAAGACTTAGCGAAGCTTGTTCGATTAGGCGTGAAAGATTCAAAGGTTTTATCTCCGCGTAGGCGTGAAATTCTCGCGGTTGAAATCAAACGACTTGCTTTAAGATACAGCGTGATAAAGTTGACACCAAAGGACATAGACAAGGTGGTGCAAACTGGCAAAAAACTTCACAGGTTGAACAGGTTGGAGGCGCAGACCATGGCGAAGATTATAGAGATGCTTAAGCCAGACATAGCCTACGTTGACGCATCAGACGTTTTGGAAGAGCGCTTCAAAAAGCACATTCTAGAATGCGTGCCTTTTACGGTGGAAATCGTTTCGGAGCATAAGGCTGACAGAAACTATCCCATAGTTTCAGCTGCTTCGATAATCGCCAAGGTGGAAAGGGACAAAGAAATTGCAGAGTTAAAGGAGAAGCACGGAGACTTGGGATGCGGTTACCCAACAGACCAGAAAACCATAAGCTTTCTGCGGCAATACATCAAAGAATTCGGAGAATACCCAGATTTCGTCAGAAAGTCATGGAAGCCAGCTAAAAAAATTAAAAGAGAAAACGATTCACGTCAAACGAAGCTTGCTTAAAGCTTTGCAACGAAATCTTCCGGACCCCTAATTTTCGAAAGTTCTTCAACATGGATGAACGGGATGTCTTTGTTCGAAGGTTTCGGACCGTCCGTTATAAAAACCGAACGTGCTTGAACAACCCTGCTGACGCTTAAAATTTCGTCAACCCTCCTATCTAATTCCGGCTCTTTTCCATCTGCAACCCCTCCGATGATTTTCATTTTTCCTTCAGGAACCTTAACGACGAAATCGAAGGGCGCTTTTCTGACATGGATCGCTGGGACGTTGCCGTGGACAAGCTTTCTAAGAATCTTTCGAAGGAGCCTGTTCTTTGTGATTACGCGTTTGGCTGAAACTAGGAGGCTTTCCTGCTTTTTTCTTGCCGTTTCAAACACGTTTATCGATTTGGCAACCGGAATTCCCAAAACCCATATCATGTTGTACGCGGCTGAAACCGAAGCCTTTGCCATACCCCTTTCATATCCATAGAGCGTTCTTCTCGATATGCCTATCATCCCAGCCATTTCACCGATTGACAGCCCCAACTCCTGTCTTTTCCTCTTAATCACCTCTTCGTCGATTTCAACGTAGTAGCCGCCTGGACCCGCTTGTATGAGCGGATACTTCTCGTGAAGCGCCATACTCTCAAACGTTTTAAGGGTAACCGCTGAAACGTTGTATCTTGAATACACGGTGTCATCCTCCAGTGGTTTTTCACGTGTTTTCTCGCTGATTAGAAGTGACGCAGCAGAAATGCACTCGGAAATAAGCTTTAGTTCCCGAGAATCATTTGCAGAAACGTTTCCAATGTCCTTTTGAACCTTTATCAAGAGGAGGTTTTTGTCTTTCCGAGCTGCGAAGTCGAAGCAGCTTGGTCGGGAACAGCATCTTTGGGAAAGGATAAAACCGTCTTTCTTCAAAATAGACTCTGCGGCTTCCACAATCTCTGTCTCAGCCTGCTTCATCGAACAGTCACAATGAAATTCATTGCATTGCAGAATATAAACTATACCTACGTTCTAGAATTGAATTCGTTAAGACTGTATCCTTTAAATAGACATCCCTCTGCGAATGCCTCCTTCACGGATTACACGTTCATTTTTGGTGTGAATTGTTTAGATTTGAGCCACAATCATGGCGTGGGCTTTATCGTACGGTTCTAAATGTACAACTTCCTCTATGTGGAAGCCGCGTTTCTCTAAGACCTTCACCTCGTGTTTGTAGACTTCGAGCGGTTCCTTTGTGACGTCTATGCTCTGAGCCTTCACCGCAAGCATTATCCATCCTGACTTTTTCAGAAACATATCCGCGTTGTCAGCCAGCACTTTGGCTTGCTCAGGCTGAGCTATGTCGCAGTAGATATCCTCAACTTTTTCGACGAACATCGTGTATTTTTCCGGGAAACGCGCGTCCTCCAGTATTGGTGACATGTTGTATCGGAAGGCGCACACGTTGTTGACGAGCTCTCTTATGGCTCTCGGTGCGAACTCGACACAGTAGACGTGGCCGTTCTCGCCGACTACGTCTGAAACGTGGCTTGCTGTTGTCCCAGAAGCTGCGCCGAGATAGAGAACCTTGTGACTGGGTTTTATCGGAATTTTCTTCAGGTTTTTTAGAATGGCTGCGGCGAGCTTACTTCTGAATGGGTCCCAGATGCGGTATTCCGCGCCTTTGTAGCGTATGAGCCTCTCGCCGTAGACGTTTCTGCCTAGCGCGAGGTTTCTTGTTGCGAGTCTTTGGGCGCCGTCTTCCAGCGTTGCTTTATAAACTGCCGGGAATCGTGGATGCGGCTTAACGCTTACCGGCACGCTTCCCTCTCCTCTGGAATCTGCGTTTAGGCTTTGTCTCTGGACGTTGAGGCGGCTGCTGAGCGTATTTCTCTTGAATCTCTTCAACTCTTCCTTCAACCTCGGCCTTCAGCTCTTCGCCTGCGTACTTACCTCCGAAGGCGTCTATCCTTGCGGCAATCGCCAGTTTGCCGGCTAACGCTCGAGCGATCTTGCCCCTCTGCCATCTCTTTGCTTCGTGCAGAAGAGCGTGTTGGAAGATTATTCCGTGTTTCGGCGGTCTCGTTCCGGTTTTGAGTGAACGGAAGAGGGCTTTCTCCGCTCCCAACACCTGTATCGTGCTCGCAGGCTTCTTGGCCAAGTTTATCAGTCCTCCAGCTAAGGCTATCAGGCGTGCTCCTAACAGGGAGCCTGCTAGGGCTTTTATGTTTGGGGCAACCTCTTCCATGAGGGCGTTCAGATAATCTTCTATGGTTTGTCTGAGCTTGTATAGTTCAAGCACGTTTTTGCACAAGGCTTGAATCTGTATCATGTCTTTTTCAGTCAGGTCTGCGCCCATGGATGCTCGTGCTGCTTTAGCCACCTGTTGAGCCTTCGATTTCGGCAGCCCTTCATCCTCTAATTTTTTAGCGGTAAAATTGTCTTTGCTGCCTAGTTTAAACGCCAAACGTGCGTAAGTTTCGTGTTTATCCACCAGGCGGTCAAGCTCCGGGAAGTGCATGCCGTACCATTCACGGATTCTGCTCATGAAAAGGTTCACGGTCTTATCCAGATCGTCAAGCGTTTGAATCGCATGGGTAACGATCAAATCCCTCTTCTCTACAGCCTTCTTGACTCGAAGCTTGGTGATTTCTAGGGTGGCTTCATGCATCCACCGCCTAAACTCTTCAGCATCCTCCACAAATCCTGTTTCAACCGCAAGCTTTTCCATGCTTGAACGAAGCATTTCGACAGCCTTCGAAACCTCGATTTTGACGCCTAACTTTTCCTGAACGCCTTTGGCGAGAGTGGCGTTTTCAAAAACAAATGTGTCAAAGCCGTTTTTCCGAAGCTTTTCAACTAACTCATTAACATCATCCACCATCTTTCCAGCTTCGATTTTTGTGAGAATTCTTGCTGCTTTCTGCGGTTTTTTGGGAAACAAGATTTTTTCTGTTAATTTGTTTTCTTCATTGAAAGCTAATATCCCGAACAAGCATTCAACTATTGTCGCCTTCATGCATGTGCCTCCATCATCGAGCACGCTCAGTTATCATTGCTAAGCCTTATCCTAAATATAAACTGGGCAGCTTTTAAATGTGAGAAATTAGAAAAGGCTGTGAGCGAACCAAAAGGACTAATCAGGATTGGGACGGGAAAGTAGGAAGGAAGGTGATTCACGTTTGAGTCTTTCAGTATTGATTGTTGCGTCCGTGGCTTTTGCCCTGTACATCACATGCCCGAGGATGACCGCCATGATAGCCGCAGAAACAAAGATCAGCGGTTTGAACCCGTTCCTCATGATCTCTTTGGCTGCCTGTTCGGAATACCTCTGTTGATTATACTATTTTACATACTGCAACACTTCGGAGTGGAAGCAACGGTCTTATCTGCGGCAGTGTTGGATGTGGGAGCCGCACTACTCATCGGCAAGCTCGATTTAAAGGCGGGAATAGAGCTGATGGTGATCACGGTCTTCGTGTATGTAGGCATAAGAGTGGCACCTCTAGTGGCAAATCTGCTAACCTTAAGCTGAAGAGCAAAGCATTCGCGAGTAAGATGTGGCTTCCAGTTCTGCCCCCATCCCACAATTTTATTTATTTCCAAGCATATCACCACTTTTATAAGCGGTCAACCTTAACTCAAAACTGTTCGTGGTGGCATAACCTTTGAAAGCTAACCGTTTATCTGTGGATTTGGCTGGTTTGAAGCTTGCTAACCCGACTATGCTGGCTTCAGGCATCTTAGGTTTATCCGCAGAAACCTTAGGTAACATTGTAAGTGGCGGCGCAGGCGCCGTGGTCACAAAGTCTGTTGGACTGAAACCGAGGAAAGGCTACGCAAACCCAACGGTGATCCAAACCAGCTGCGGCATAATCAACGCCGTCGGGCTTCCAAATCCTGGAATAGACGAATTCGTTAAGGAGATTCGCGAAGCAAAAATTTTCAACGTCCCATTAATCGTTAGCGTTTACGGCTTTTCATCAGAGGAATACGCAAGAGTAGCCAAAAAAGCTGTGGACGCTGGTGCAGATGCTGTAGAGCTAAACGTATCATGCCCCCATGTTAAGGAGACAGGTTCAGAAATTGGACAAAACCCAGAAATCTTGGCAAAAATCGTTAAAGAAGTGAAGAAAAGAGTGGAGAAACCCGTTTTCGTCAAGTTGTCTCCAAACGTTACGGATATAGCGGAAACCGCAGAGGTTGCTGCAAAAGCTGGCGCAGACGCCTTAACCGCCATAAACACAGTTAAAGCCATGGCGATAGACCCGGAAACGGCAACGCCTATTCTAAGCAACAAGGTAGGCGGCTTGTCAGGTCCGGCGATAAAGCCCATAGCGGTTAGGTGCGTCTACGACATCTACGGAAGGGTCAAAGTGCCGATAATAGGCTGCGGCGGAATTACAAGCTGGCGTGACGCTGTGGAGTTCCTCTTGGCTGGAGCCTCAGCGGTTCAAATCGGAACGGCAGTAGCTCTGAAAGGACCGAACGTGTTTCGGACTGTTAGCTGTGGGATTAACGCCTATTTGAAAAATAAAGGTTTTGAGAGCGTGAGGGAGATTGTCGG
>DAOVFC010000006.1 GCA_030668645.1 Candidatus Bathyarchaeota archaeon | reverse complement strand
CTGACGGAAAAGAGATTAAAAACATCAACTCCTTGACCGAAGAAGAAAAAGAAAAACTTCAATTTAACATTGACATCAAAAAGGAGTTCTGCCCTTGCTGCAGAGTTTGCGAGTTCAAATGCCCAGACGGCGTCATACGCGTGCGCAAAATCTTTTACGGAAAAATTCTCATCCACCCGGAGAAATGTCCGGACGGCTGCAGAGACTGCTTAGACGTCTGCCCGATCACGGGTGCACTTTACATATCTGATGCGGATCAAAAAGTGCGTGTGAACGAGATGTTCTGCGTTTACTGCGGTGCATGTAAAGTTGTCTGTCCGGTTGACGAAGCGCTTGAGCTCAAACGGACAAGAATAAGCCACACGCCGGTTCGTTCCGGAGCTTGGAACAAAGCCTTAGAAAGGCTGGCTTCACCACTCGAGATGACTAAGGAGCTTAAGGCTAAAAGCTCCCAGAAAACATTGGAGTCTGTGGAAAAAAGGTTGGCATGGAGGAAGCCGTGAAATGGCTCAGGAAGAGAAAAAGAAACTAGCCGAAGCTGAGGAACCGCGCGTAGGAGTTTTCATCTGCCACTGCGGCTTAAACATAGCAGGTGTGTTAGACATAAAGGAGCTGATCGAATACTCAAAAACACTGCCAAACGTCGTCTACGTCAAAGACAACCGCTACACCTGTGCAGATCCCGGACAAGAAGAGATTAGAAAAGGCATAAAGGAGAACAAGCTTAATCGAGTTGTCGTGGCGGCGTGTTCTCCCAGAATGCATGAACCTACGTTTCGAAGGACGGTGTCGGAGGCGGGCTTAAACCCGTTTCTTTTCGAGATGGCTAACATACGTGAATTCTGTTCATGGTGCCACTCAAGCACACCGAAAGAGGCAACGGAAAAGGCTAAAGATTTAATCAAGATGGCTGTCGCGAAAGTGAGGCTTATGCGACCGCTTGAGACCATGGAAGTTCCGGTAACCAACAAAGCGTTAATCGTAGGCGGCGGCATAGCAGGAATATGCACTGCCCTAGACCTGGCGGAAATGGGCTTCAAGGTCTACTTGCTCGAGAAAGGCGAGAGCATAGGGGGGCACATGGCGCAGCTGGATAAAACGTTTCCAACTCTTGACTGTTCGATATGCATTGAAGGACCAAAAATGGTTGATGTTTCGCGGCATCCCAACATAGAGATAATAGCCTACGCGGATTTGCTCAGCGTCAGTGGTTATGTGGGCAATTTCAGGGTTAAGATTCGGAAGAATCCGCGGTACGTGATTGCTGAAAACTGCACGGGCTGCAGTGAATGTAAAGACGTTTGTCCAATTGAGTATCCAAACGAGTGGGATATGAGCTTGGGCGTTAGAAAAGCCATATCCGTCCCCTTTGATCAAGCAGTCCCGCTTGTTTACACAATAAACATGGATTATTGTATTGAATGCTACAAGTGCGTTGATGCTTGTGGAGCAAGACAAGCTATAAACTTTGATCAACAGCCAGAAGAAATAGAACTGGAAGTAGGCGCAATAATTGTTACAACGGGCTACGACATATACTTACCATACGATAATCCGCTCTACGGGTACGGCAAATACGCAAACGTAATAACGTCTCTCGAGTTTGAAAGGCTCATACTCGCTGCTGGTCCAACAGGCGGAAAAGTTGTTAGGGCTTCGGATGGAAAGAAACCTCACAGCGTAGCCTTCATCCAATGCGTCGGTTCACGCGACACAAACAAATATCCATATTGCTCGAACTTCTGCTGCATGTACACCTTGAAGCATGCCATTCAGCTCAAAGAGAAATACAGGGAAGACATAGAAGTCTACATTTTCTACATGGACATGCGAAGCAACTTCAAGGGCTATGAGGAATTTTATCAACGTGCAAGAGAACTCGGCGTAAACTTTATTCATGGAAGGGTAAGCCGTGTTTTTGAAGTCACCGAAACAAAAAATATGATCGTACATGCTGAGGATATGGCGCTTGGTCAGCCAATAGAAGTTGAGACTGAAATGGTTGTCTTGGCAACGGCAGCCATATCAAAGAAAGGTACAGAGGAAATGGCACGCATCCTCAACTTGACATGTGGAGCAGACGGCTTCTTCATGGAAAGCCACCCCAAGCTTAAGCCCATAGACACACCTACAGACGGAATATTCCTAGCCGGAGCCTGCCAAGGACCAAAGGACATACCATACAGCGTCTCACAAGGCAGCGGCGTAGCATCAAGAGCAGCAACAGTGCTTTCGAAACCAACCTGGAAGATTGAGCCAATAATAGCCGTTGTAGACCCGGACAAATGTAGAAACACCACCACGAAATGTGGAATATGCGCCCAAAGATGCCCCTACGGAGCAGTAAAGGCAGAGGAAGGAAAACCAGCCCAAGTTATAGCAGCCATGTGCCACGGATGCGGGACATGCGTTGCAGAGTGCCCAGCAGACGCCATAACACAAATGCACTTCACAGACGCTCAAATCTTCGCTCAGATAAGAGCTGCCTTAGAAACCGACCCTGAAGACAAGATTCTGGCTTTTCTCTGCAACTGGTGCAGCTATGCAGGAGCAGATCTAGCTGGCACGAGCAGATTCGAGTATCCGCCAACAATAAGATCCATAAGGGTCATGTGCTCGGGAAGGGTTGACCGAGACTTCATTCTTGAAGCTTTCAGACTCGGCGCAGGCATGGTTCTAATCAGCGGGTGTCATCTGCCCTACGACTGCCACTATATTAGCGGAAACTTGAGGATGAAAACTAGGATGGACGCTTTGGCACCGATGCTGCAGAAACTCGGATTAAGCCCTGAACGCTTCCGTGTAGAATTCATTTCCGCCGCCGAGGGAGTGAAGTTCGCAGAGGTCGTCAGAGACATTACCGAAAAGATGCAAGCGTTGGGCGGGGATAGGATTAAGGCTGAGAACAAAAAATTGAGACCTGTATTGGAGAACATGCTGAGGAGAAAGAAGATCATCTAACGTGCTTAAACATTTCTCTTTCAAAAACTTGGAACGAATCTAATAAATGAATTTTAGAATCATCCGAACGCTGATGAAAATCAACACTACGCCGAATATTCTCCGAAGGTTTCCAGCGGAAACCCTTTTAGAAACGTGGGCACCTAGTTGAGCGCCGAAAACCGTTCCCAAAGCTAACGGAAGCGCGTATTCAAAACGAACGTTGCCGGACAGAAAATGCTGCACAACGCCGGACATCGAAGTGAAAACCATGATGAACATCGATGTTGCAACCGTAACGTGCATCGGAATGCACATGGCAAGCGTCATTATGGGCACGAGAACAGAGCCACCGCCGATGCCTAACAATCCGGATGCAAACCCTCCGAAAAAACTCAACGCCAAGCCTAGCCGAACGTTTGCGTCATATTCAAAAACTGAACCATCGGAACCCACAATTCTGCGTTGCACACCCCTTCCCGTACTCAACCGTTGCAGACTCAAAAAACCAAACTTGAAAATCATACGCAACGCGACGAAAATCAGAAAAAATCCGAAAATCAAACCCAACATCCGCCCTTCTATAATCGAGGTTAAGTATGCTCCTACCCATGCTCCAGGGATGGTCGCCGCCGCCAAGATCAAACCGGTCTTATAGTCTATCCTCTTCCGCCTTGAATAATTCGCCGTGGACGCCAAAGAGGTGAAGATGATTGTTGCGAGGCTTGTTCCAACCGCTTCAGTTGCAGAGAGCTCATATAAAGGCAATAAAGTCAGCAAAGGAACCGTGAACACGCCACCGCCGATGCCTAACATGGCAGCAACTATTCCGATTAGAACCCCCAAGAAAGGCAACAGCAGAGACTCAATCATACTCATCACATCAGAGAACTTTTCTGAAGCCCCTTCAGTATAAAAATCTTTAACGTGCTTAAAGTAAGCTTCTTAGTGCGCGCTATTTCCATTTCATGAATAAACGCTTCTTGAGCCTTCGAGCTATCCAGCACACGGAAGATAGCTTTACGGGTATCCTAACAGCTTCCACCCCAACCTAGAAAGGGAGAAGCTGCCCTAGAAGGCTTCGTGAGAGAAGCTAAGAATACTCCTCTCCCGCATATCCGAGATAAAATCCAGATCATCATAAACCAGCATATAAAGATGATTGCCTTTCTGTTATCGAAACCAATTTTTAGAATTGAGAGACATAACTAAGAATCGCGAGACAAGAAAGCAGCGCGTGAAATTTCGTTATGGTTCTGAAGGCCCGGTGATGTACGCCCATATGCTTACTAGGCCAAGCGTTAGACAAGCTCCAGCAAACCCTGAGACGAGAAATCTTAGCTGAACAAGCTGTGGTAGTATCCGCAGAAGCGCTGGAATCACGTGATCGGCTGTCAACTGGGCTATGACCCCGGACATGAATCCCAAGATTGCTACTAAACCGAAAACCTTTATTCTTTCACCCAAACTTTTCACCTTGCTTACACTTGAATCTAAGCCTCTTTTTAGTCTAACTTACATGTTTTTGTCTATTATCAAGAAAGCAGCAAGTATACCTTTTCACTGGAAAATTAAAGCTCAAAACAGTTTTTAAACGAGTATATATCGCTGTGTATATACGTGAATGTTTCCAGCATATTAACAATGCATAAGATTTGTTTAAACACTTCTCATTCTTGGAGGTATTAATTTGTCAGCGAGATTTGCTAAAAAATGGGAAGAAAGACAAGGTGAACAACCATTCACAGAACGCATAAAAGAGGCTGTGAAACCACCAGGTCCGTTGAAGCCGCGACTAGACTTCGCTGTCAGACGTATAGAACTGCAGGTACAAAAACTAGACCAAGCCACAGACAGGTTCAGCCAAAGAGACAAATCCATATTCGCAAAGATCGTTAATGCATATACAAAGCATGACATGCCGCGGGCGAACGTGTTCGCTAACGAGTTGGCTGAGATACGTAAGATGGAGAAGATGATTATGCACGCTAGGCTTGCACTTGAACAGATCGTCTTAAGATTACAAACCGTATCAGAACTCGGAGACGTTGTTTCAACTCTTGGTCCAGCAGTAAGTGTGTTAAGAACGGTTAAAGCAGGAATGGCGAACGTTTTCCCAGAAGCGGAAAGGGAGCTGGGGCAGATAGGCGATATATTAAGCGGAGTAATAATGGAAGCTGGACAAAGCACAGGACTAGCTATAAACTTTGACACCAGTAACGAAGACGCACAGAAAATCCTCACAGAAGCCTCAACCGTCGCAGAACAGAAAATCAAAGAAAAGTTCCCAGAGCTGCCGCCAGGAATTCCCTCAGTGCAGTTAGGCGAGAAAACTCCCACAAAAACACCCTAGCACAGCAACACTGAGATGAATGTCCATGACGCAACCTTCCAACCTTTTTATTTCTGTTGGCAAACAGATAAAAGACGAGTATGGACGTGCAATCGGTAAAATTGCATCCTTCGCAGTAAACCCGAACGGCAAGTTTGACGGTGTCTTCATCAAACAAGGCGACGGAAGATTCCTAAAATATTCTGCAAAACACGTAAAAGTCAATGACAACGGTGAAGTGACGCTTCTGTCTAAGATTAGAATGACAGCCACAGGCCTATACGATCAAATTCCGTTAATATGGCGTAAAAATCAAGCCTTAAAAGAGCTTGTTGAGAAGAAGAAGATATCAACAGAAATGTATGATGATTTGCACAATAGTTTTGACGGTGCCTTGAATCAGTTGAAAAGTGAAGCGCAAAAACTAATGGAAGAAATTGATAAGGAAACTGCTAGGTGCGCCCGAGAAATTAAGGAGTTAAATTACGCCTTAGTTAACCTTGAAATTGAACGTGAAATAGGAAAAATTGATGATCAATCCTACCATACAGCGTTTTCAATAATACAAGAAAGCCTAAAGAAAGGTAACCTAGAGAAGAGCGACTTAGAAGCCATGAAAACTAGGCTCTCAAACACACTCTTAGGAGAAGAAACGCAACAGGTGGAACAAGGAGCCGAAGAAAAAACCGAAAAGGAAGCCAAAGAGGAGGCTGAGGAAGAGGAATCAACCGCTCCAAAAGCCCCAACTCTCTCATCTTCTCCATCTCCCGATCTTCCAGAGCCACCAGTAGTAGTTTACGTGAAAGAAGCAGGAAAGTCCAACGTTTAAGCTGACGACAACTGCGTAGCGGGGAGGGAACCAACATTAAGAACTTGTTTCGTAAAAAACCTCCACCACTACAAGAAATCGTTGTCAAATCAATGCGTAAACTGAAAATTCAGCATCGTAAGCTTGAGCAGGTGTCCTTCAGACTAGAAGGGAGAGACAAGGCACTATTCCAAACGTGCATCAGTGCTTTAAGAACCAAAAACAGGGACAGAGCTACTATATGCGCAAACGAGATAGCAGAAGTACGCAAACTGATAAAGTTTCTTTACCACGTGGAACTCGCAATCGAACGTGTAATTCTTAGACTTGAAACGATAAAAGAATTAAGCGGCATAATAATTGACTTGAAACCCGCCCTGCGGTTGCTGCAAAGCGTCTCGAAAGAACTCTTCGAGTTTTTACCAGACGTCTCCTCAGAACTAAGCAAAGTTAATGACGCAGTAAGCGAAACGCTTTACTCAACAAGAATGACCGTGGACGAAACAATAATCCCGGTAAACAGAAAAACCCCAGGCGGAGAGGAAATACTAAAAGAAGTCTCCAGCTTCCTAGAAGAAAGAATAGTCAAGAAACTTCCCGAACCACCCACCGTTCTCGAAACCCCGGAATCAGAACCAGCTGCTGTCAAGCAGATGGTAGCGTTGGCGACAGCTTGTTCACAAACTGTCGGTCGGCAAACCATCGAAGAAAACGTGGGCAACTCTTCTCAAAACCTCTTTTCTTACAAAAACGCGGAGATTCAAGAAGTTACGTTGACAGTTGAGAAGTCTTTGCTTGAAGACGCACTTTTAGAGTATGCCAAAAAAAGTAAAGGAGAAATAGACTTAACACAGTGCTCCCTTGAACTAGAGACCCCTTATGCAGAGATCGAAAAGGCACTCGAAAGTTTGGGAGCCAAAGGTAAGATAAAGATCGAAACCAGAGCTAGATGAGAAAGGTGAAAGTTTATGGGTGCTTCTCAGGAACTTGAGAAATCCGCAACGAACTACGCTTTAGAAGCCGTCCGGTTGGACAAGCAAGGTTCAAAGGGCATGGCGATAACGATGTATCAGAAAGCCATAGAAATCCTGCTGAAGCTTGTCCAGTTGTATCCAGAATACAAGCTGAACAAGGTTTACATACAGAGGGCGATAGCCTATCAGGAAAGAATAAAGGCGTTGCAAGGCTCCGTTCTCGCCAGACCACAGATTGAAGCGAAGGGTGTTGAAAGCGCAAAAACTGCTGAAAGTGAAAAAGCAAGCTACGAGGAACTCATCGTCAAGGAAAAACCCAACGTGAGATGGGGGGAAGTCGTTGGACTCGAACAAGCCAAAAAGGCGATAAAAGAGGCCATCGTTTATCCGGTTCAAAGACCAGATTTGTTCCCGTTGGGGTGGCCTAGGGGAATCCTCCTTTTCGGACCGCCCGGTTGTGGAAAAACATTGATAGCGGCGGCGGTTGCCACAGAGATTGACGCCGCCTTCATTTCGGTTGACGCTGCTTCGATAATGTCCAAGTGGCTGGGTGAAGCCGAACAGAACGTTGCCAGACTTTTTGGTTCAGCCAGAAAATCAGCTGTCGAAGGGCGACCAGCCATAGTCTTCATTGATGAACTGGACTCTCTCATGGGACGGCACTCAAGTGAGGTTGGAGGCGAGGTCCGCATGAGGAACCAGTTTCTGAAGGAGACGGACGGCGTTATCGATAAGGGTAAGAGACTCCACGTTTACATTATCGGCGCGACCAACAAGCCTTGGGATTTGGACTGGCCTTTCATAAGAAGGTTTCAGAAGAGAATTCTGGTTCCGCTTCCAGACCATCACGCACGCTTGCTGATGCTCAAGCTTTACACGAGTAACCTGCAACTCGCTCCGGATGTTGATCTGCACGAATTAGCCAGACTTTCAGAGGGGTTCTCAGGCAGCGACATAAAAGACACGTGTCAATCAGCACACCTAAGCGTCATCGGCGAATTCTTTGAGTCTGGTCAAGCAGCCGACAAACTAGCCAAGCCGAGAATGCTGAAAATGGACGACTTTAGGCACATACTGGGAGAGAGAAAACCAAGCGTTTCACTCGACATGCTGGCTTCGTACAACAGATGGTCCGAAGCCTTCAAAGCCCTTTAGAGGTGAAGCCAAAAGAGCCTTAAGCCAGTTTAGGGTGGAAAGGTTTGGAGAAACCCTCTCCTTTCTCATTTTGAAGAAACTCTCCTTTCTCCCTTCGGTTAAACTCCAAACCCCACAACCTTAAACTGGCGGAACCTGAAGCACAGCCAAACGCTTTGCTGAATATTTTCTGAACAAGAGGGTTAAAGGCGAATTCTCATTAACGCTTCAATCGTTGTTTTACCTATAGCTACTTTATTTCTTCGTTGAAGATTTTTTCCAAAGCTCCTTTGTTCACATGCAGCTTCTCAGAAATGTTTTTTATCCACTTTATGTAAGCTCTGAAAATGTTTCGCAAGATTTCTGCCTTCTCTCCTCGGGACAAGTCTTTCTCTTCGGCAAGCAACAAAGCAAACCACTTACCTACGTCTGAGAGTTGATAAGCTTTAACCCATACGATACGCCCCTCTTTTTCAATTTTCTCCATATACTCACTAAAAACCCCAAGCTTGGTTAACGACTTTAAATTTCCAATAATCGTCTTGTTAGAATAAGCAAGCTTGCTAACAAGGTCCTTTTGATAAATTATATTTGAAATACCTTGGCTGAGTGAAAATCTTAAAATATCAACAGCTGCCTTTGAACCAAAAATCGCACCTAATATTTTATTTTTCTGTTCTGTTGGGAGAAACACTACATACGGATGTAAGTCTACGTTCAAATCGCTCACTCTGAAAGTGTCTATCCCTAACTTATTTTAAACATTGCGGCTGTTTCCGAGCAGTAGGCTTTTTAAGGTTTCAACGAAACTCTATCAAGGTGTTTCAAACGGTTATCCCGAAAAATTGGGTTCCAACTGATGGAGACACATTCGTAACCAAAGAGGGATTTATATTTAATGTGTTCGGATATGAACACCCGAGCAACCGGGTTTTCTCCTTCCTGAAATATATTCCCTCTAAATTCAAGACGCTTTTCCATGTCCGCTTTTTAGAAAGAACATGGAAGTACGGAAGACTGAAACTTTTCCGAGCTGAAAAACTTTACACAGCACAAAATTATCAAACGTTCCTTGAGACTTTTCGAAACAAGTTCCCAAATTATGCTTACTTTTGTCCATTTAGGGAAAAAGAAGTGATTAGCACACCGCTGAGTTCCATTAAAAAAGTTTATGTTCCCAGGGAATGCTTGCGTTCCCTAACAAGAATCAAAAGAAAGGATAGCTTGCAGCAGATGACCCTGAATCTTATTGATTTGCTATCTAGCAAATCAGGTATTACTGTAGAGGATTTCGGCGTTCACGGCTCCATTGCTTTGAATATGCACACGCCACAGTCAGATATAGACATTGTTGTGTATGGAGCGCAAAACCTTCGTAAGCTAGAGAAAGCAATAGATAAGCTTGTCAAAACTGGAACATTAATCTATGTATTTAACAATCGTTTAGATGCTGCTAGACGATATAAGGGACGATATTTAAACAAACTTTTCATGTATAACGCGGTTCGCAAACCAGAAGAGGTCAATTCGAAATATGGAATACACAAGTATTCGCCAGTGGTCCACGTTAAGTTTCATTGCACGGTTAAAGATGATAGCGAAGCCGTGTTTCGGCCAGCGATCTACAAAATTGAAAGCTACAAGCCTGACGATGCATCTTCAACACTTTCTGGAGACAAAATTCCAAAACTTGTGGTTTCCATGATCGGATGCTACAGAAACGTTGCCAAAAAAGGAGATAAAATTGTGGTTTCAGGGATGCTGGAATACGTTGAAAACATTGAAACAGGTGAAGTCTTTCATCAAGTGGTTGTTGGAACGGCAGCGAACGAGGATGAGTATATTTGGCCACTTTAAGGCTTAGAGACCGCGACGCAATCATCACAAAAGAAGGCTTAGTTTTCCGTGTTTTCGGATACTCTCATCCGTCAAACGTCTACATTTGTGATGCCGAATACGCACCAGCAGAGATCTTCAAATCGGACAATCCAAAAGCGTTCAGAAACAAGGGACAGCACGTTTTCTACAAATTTTACGAAGATGAGGGCTGGAAGTTTATCCAAAACAACTTTCCGCAATACATGATTTTCCATGAGATGCTTCGTAAGAAAGTTATAGGAGTTAATCACAGCAACATTGCAAGGGTGCGAAAACCTGACGAGGAGCTTAGGAAGTTAATTGAAACGAAACCGAAAGATGAACTCATTGCAGCTTCGCAAAAGGTTCTAGAATTCACGACGCAACGCTCTAGTTTGTCAACGAAAAATTTCGGCGTGTTCGGCTCTATGCTTCATGGATTTCATCATCCGAAGTTTTCCGACATAGACTTCATCATTTATGGGAGAAAAAACACGGTTAGGTTATGTGAAGCCTTGCAAGAATGGTATGGGGTTGATTCTTCTCCGCTTAAGAACGAGTTTGAAACCGATGAGTCGGTTGAGGGAAAGCGTTGGAAATTCCAAAATTACGGTCCAAAAGCGTATGTGTGGCATCAACGAAGAAAAATGATTTATGCATTGTTCAACGACGAGAAGACCGGGAGAGTTATCAAGACAGAGTTCGAACCTGTGAAACGTTGGGAAGAAATCAGTAACGCATATGACTCTGAGGTAAGAATCGTGCAGAGGGGCTGGACTAAAATGCTTGCATGTGTGGTGGAAGATTGGGATGCTCCTTTTATTCCATCAATTTATGGCGTGGAATCCCTAAAAGTCTTAAATGGAACAAAAAATGGCATTGAGGCGGGGCGCGTCATTTCTTACATGGAAGAGTTTCGAATGCAGGCACGCAAAGATGAGACAATTTATGTTGAAGGTAATCTGGAAGAGGTCGTAACTCCTAAAGGAAACTTCTACCAGGTTGCATTGACCTACTGTCCGAGATACTATGAGCAGGTTTTGAAAGTTGTATCTTGAAATTTATGCCAATATCATATGATCTGACGGTTTGTTCCCTAGTAAGAGTCTGAAATATTCACGATTTTGCCTAGCGTCTAGAACATGCTCAACTTTTCCCTGTGCAATGACAACTTCGCCTATTCTGGCTTGTTCACAGAATCTCCCACGAAAAGATGCAATCTCTTCTACTGACTCTATTTGAGGGCCTTCAAGAACTCGCACATCGCTGACTCTATAAACGCACGGTGTGAGAATTGACTCTGAATCGTCCACAACTGTAGCCTCAACTCTTGCGTAGCCAACATTCACGTAGCGGATATCCCCATAGTTCTCGTCAACTTCACTCCAATCCTTCACAAAACGAATGAAATAGTCCCTGTGCAAAAATTTTCCTTGCAAAACCTTTCTAGATTCGCTTCGAACGAAGTCTTCGTAGCTCATCAGAGTATCCTTCGAACGAAAACCGAATAGGACTTCCAAATCTTTCTGAGTGTAGGACTTAAAAGGGCCATTTTTTTTGCTTAATAGGTTTTTAAGGGCGGAGTGAACCTTTCGGCAGTTTTCAGAACCAGAAATGATGGGGTCGATATCAGAACTTGGTGTATGAAGCCCCACCATAATTGAGCCAGAAATACCAATCGCATTCCATGGAATATTCGCTGTCTCTTTTACCAGTTTGGCAAGCTGCAGAGCGAGGTTTTCAAGCTCATCTAGGCTGCTAGAACTGCGAAGCTCTCGAAGCTTCTCAGCGGGCTTGTAATGTTTTTTGACTGCATCTACAGAAACTTCGCCGAGTATTTCATCAAAAATGGAATTGTAATGAAGGTATTGAGAAAATCTCTCCTCTAATAGTGCGTAACGCTTTGAAAGGGAGTAAACTTTTCTATAACGTTTGCTATTCCTTTTTCTTTCGCCTTTCTCGTCTGGAAAATAGCGCAGAAACGCAATTATTCGGTTTGGCGGATGTATTAGGCCTTTCACATCAAATATTAAACTTTCAAAGGTTTCTACAAAGTCTCCTTCTCGCGCTTTGAATAGCATGATTTTACATTCCACTGAACACTATTCACGTTTTCTTGATAGTAATCCGGCTCTGTGTAAGGCCATCAATAGGCCTACCCCGATTATCGTGGCGATGACCGTCATAAGTAACCTTTCAGCTGCTGATACTGGAACCATGTACATGAAGAGTGAAGGAACATCCGGAAGTCCCAAAGGATCCAAAAAGTATTCCTGAATAACCTCAAACGGAATAAATACATCAATAACTCCAATGAAAATTAGATTTCCAAGCATGTGATCCGCTATGATACCGCAGTAGCCTACCAAGAAAGTGGAAGAAATGAACGAAAATTTACCTCCACCAAAGATTCCGTACAATACGAAAATTGCCCCAATTATGTATAGGGGAAGCGAAAAGTAGGGTAGCATCCATATTTCTTCGCTTATGTAAGGCTTAGAAAATAGATAGGCAAAAACTATCAAAATTATTCCCAGAAATATGCGACTTGGTTTAAATTGCCACCCTTCTTTTTTCAATCCAATTTCATTAAAAGATTTGGCAGTCCATTTTCTTGTAATTAGGATAGCAAAGAATCCTGCGATATGCAAAATTGGGTACAACGGAGCTTGCAGACCAACCCACGTCAAGTACCACCCGGCAATTAACGCGCCTAATATAGCGACAGCCGCGATCCAACCAGGAATTTTAACCCTTTCCATTACTTTCTCAGATGTAAGGAAACCTGCAATCATTGCCGAAACGGCAGGGGCGAAAGATGTGAGAAAGGTAAAGGGGCTACCAGAGGTTAAAAGCCCGCCCATTAAGGCGGCTAAGAAGCCTAAATATGGTCCTATAACCATTCCGTAAACAGGGGCAATTGCAGCGTCAAATTTTATTTCGGAACCGGGAACTCCTATTATTGGTATTCCTGGAACAAACTTAATTATTATCACTGATAACGCTGAGAAAATAGCTAGAAAGGCAACATTTCTTGTGGTAAGCTTCAAACTTGACATTAGAGACACCTGTGTAATTAAGGTAATAGCTATGTAATTTTTTACACAACGTTAATAAGACTTTCTATACTGAGGATGTACAGGGGAGGTGCTCTTGCAAATACGTTCGTATGAGAAGACAAGGCACATTTCAAAGTGTCTAGAGTGTGCCATCCTCTTTGAAGTCAGTGCCGATAAACCTGGAAATGTAAATTTAATAGTTGGCTTTGAAGGTACACGTTATGAGCATTTTCTTGCTTCCGCTGTCGCTGCAACACCCTCTTTTGAATGGGCAGCGAAACGAGGCGTTGGAGTTTCTCTAGGAAAAATCCACATTAGCGATGTTGGGCTGGGGCGGATTATAAAGGATTGTGTAGCGGATATTAACGCTTGGCAGCGGGGTGGTAACACATTGCTTGGCACGGTAATCTTGCTCTCGCCTATTGCAGTCGCAGCGGGGATGACCTCCACTAAAGAAGAACATATCTTCAAAATTCCAGAACTAAGGGAAAATTTGAAGCTTGTTGTGGAATCAACAACGCCAGAAGACGCAGTTGATGTTTACGAAGCAATAAAAATCGCCAAC
>DAOVFC010000018.1 GCA_030668645.1 Candidatus Bathyarchaeota archaeon | reverse complement strand
GAGGAAGCCATGCGAGTTCTGGAAGTTGAGGAGTTCGGTCCGCTGTCAATAGCCATCGACTCGCACGGGAACAACCTCTTTGAAAATATCCGGAAGGAAGTTGAAGAGAACAAGCGGAGAATTTATCAAAAACTCTGTGTTTGACCACAGTCCATGATTCTTGTTTTTTCGATCAATTTTTTTGTTTGATTTTTGATACCTAGTTCAGATCTTGTTTACTGTATCAGAAGATTTAATATTTCATTCTCACACTTTTTAAAACGGGTCCAGAACCATGCTGAAAAGATTTAGGGACAAGATAGCCCTCTCAGGTGTAACAGTGCTGATGATAGGTGTAGCCCTACTAGTCTTCACGTTCATAAGCGCCTATGGATTCCTTACTCAAAGCTTAACAATAATCGCTTCGGAAGATCTGGTGCAGACCTTTGGTGAAGCTCTGGCGCCGTTGATCGCTTCGTGCATACGGATAATGTATTTGGGGGTGATGGGTTGGATAGGCTCTCTGATAACCATCAGAGGAGTAACCATAATCGCTCATGTGCCGCAACCAAAGGCATCAACGTCAGAACCGGAAATCGTGGTTATACCGCCGGAAGAAATTCCACAGTCGCAGCCACAACGAAATAAGTCTTCAAAACGACGCCGTTTTTCGTAATCTGATGCAAAATGTTGCGGAAAAGGAAAGCGTTATGAGAATACCGATTCGAATGATAGGCATTGTTACAACTTTTTTCTGGATATTCCTAATTGCATTTTTTGTGTCTGCAGTGTACTCCGTTAAAGACTTACAATTTGATTTCGGTGAGCCACAGATAAGCGTTACGTCTGACAAGGAAATCCTGTTTTCTCTACCGATAACGATAGTCAACAAAGGCTATTACAACATAGGTGCTTTCAACCTCACAACAAAAGTATTTGATGAAAACGGTTTTGCAATAGCACATCACTCAACATTCGTCCCCGTCATAGAAAGAGGAGTGAAAAAAACCCTCAGTCATAACATGACCATAGACGCAGACGGCTTGCTACAAAGCGAACAAGAATACTTGTTCAACGACACAGAATTGACAATCAACCAGATGGTAGGCATGAAGCTTGCCGAGGCAATCCCTGTTCAAGCCTCAACCAACTTTTCCATGCCCTGGGGTGCACCACTGTACAACTTCACTGTAGGAGAGATTAAATGTGAACTGTATAACGCAACGCATGTGAAAGCGACGGTCGTGATAAGCTTCGAAAATCATGCGTTCTTCGATTTAACTGGCAGAATCCAGATGTACATGTATAACGGGGGCAACGAACTCATTGGTGAAGGACAGAAAGCCATCGAGGCGCCACAAAATTCTCGGTATGAAAGCTCGATGGAGCTTTACGTTTCAATTACAGAAAAGCCTGAAAACGGATATATGGAAATCTATTTTTTGACATCCCTCTTCAGTTACGGGCCTCTGGTGATTCCATATGGTTGAAGCAGACAAAAGTGTGAAAGATCGCCTCAGAGGCATCACGGGCAGAGCATTAAAGGCGACGGTAAAAGCCTTAATTTTCTACGCGATATATTTAGCCATCTCAACGTTTTTAACCCCAGTTTCGGGTGTGATTCCCGGTCTTCAGCAGATCATCGAAACTTTTGTGATGGTTTACATTTTCCTCGTGGTTGTCGGTGAAATTCTTTCCGGAACGATCTTTCAGCAATTGTTTAACGTGGCTAGGGCGTTATTCGTGGTTGTTTACTTACTTTTCTCCTTGAAGGGTGGAACCGTAAGCACGACGTTTCAGAATGTAAAACTGACACTTGACCTCAGCTTGTTTTTGATGGCTGCCTCATTGCTAAGTCTTTTAGGACTTGCTAAGTCCATGTTTCAAGCGGTAAACTTTCTGAGCGAAAAAGCGGAGCCTTCACGTATCTAGCTTACACTCTTGGCTTGAACGGAAGCTCTCGGCTCATCACGTAAGCACCTTCCCTATCAACGTAGTAGCCGCGAATTACACGGGTAACTTTGAATCCCAAATTTTTGTAAAGATTGACAGCCGCTTTGTTGCTTACTCTGACCTCTAAAAAGCACAGCTGGGCGTTGTATAACCCCATGTTCTCCATAGCCTTTATCATCAAAGCACGCCCTATGCCCTTATGCTGATGCGAGGGCAAAACGGCTATTGAGACAACATGTCCCTTCTTGATTATGCCTCGGAAACCTGATAACCCTGTTTTGATGCGGCACATCATGTAGCCAACGATTTCTCCGTTCTCCTCGGCTACCAGAAACGTTTCGGGGAATCTTTTATGTAAGTCCACGAAGAAGTAGTTTGTGTAGTTTTCCGGTAGACAGAGACGGTTGATATGTACAACTTGTTCTAAATCATCGCTGTTGAATTTTCGCAGTTTGAAGGTCTCCTGCAAGTCTTTTCCTTCTTTGACGCCGCGTGATGTCGGATAGGCTTAAACCATTTCCACATTTATGTACTTTTACATGTAAATTTTCATTCTTCGGTTGTTTTGAGTTCAGGCAGCGTAAAGTTTCCATAGGGCATCGTTAAGACCTTGGCGTTTCTTGCAACGATATGGAAGGCTTCGTTTAGCGCGTCGTTCATCGCTCTCGCCGTTTTTAGCTTGAAAATACTCGTGGCGTAATAGTCCGGCATCGTGGAAACCAAGATTATCCGAACCTTTTTCAGAGCCTTCATCAGATAGTAGGCTTTATGCCCGCCTAAAACAAAGTTACGTTTTATTTCACGTTCAACCGCTTTTAAATCCTTAAACTTAATCATCCAGTCGTAGAAGACTTGGTTTCCGTGTCCCTCTGGGCACTCAGCCACCAGAATTATCACTCCACCGCGTTTAACCGCTTTAAGCGCACCGTCAACACCCTTGTAGGCTTGATAGAGGTTTATGTCCGCTGGGTGTCCGCCCGGGCTTACGACGACTATGTCCGCTTTTCGGTCAAACGGTACGCGATACATCTTGTCGACAAGTTTTGTTCCTTCATAAAACGCACGCTCCAAATTCCCCGCAAAAGCCCTAACTACCTCCCCCCTGCTGTTAATCACAATGTTCAGAATGAAGTCCACTCCCGCAAGCTTCGCAGCTTCAACCATGTCCTCATGTATAGGGTTTCCATCCGCGACTCCCGTCTTGGCTTTCGGATGCAGAATCATGGCATGATTATGCTTTATCGCTTCTTCACCCGCGACTGCGGGGAGAACGCTCTTTCTTCCACCACCGTAACCGGCATAATAATGCAAACCGATGTCTCCTGTCAAAATTTTCACGTCAGCCTCAGCGAAGACACTGTTCAAGAACACTTTTGTTCCGTGCTTTCGAGTTTTTCCTACATAAACTAGGTCTGAAGCCTTACAGTTGTGGCTGACCGCTTTCACCCTGTTTAAAACCTCCTCACCTAATAACCTTAAGGCTTCTTCACGTGTAACCGCTCTGTGTGTACCGCATCCAAAAATGATTGTTATGTTTTCATCCTCGACGCCTGCAGCGTTTAATTCGTTAAGTATCGGCGATACCATGAGGTGGCTTGGTGTGGGTCTGGTTACATCGTCTACAACCACGGCTACTTTGTGTTCCGGCTTAACCATTTCGCTTAACGTTTTAGAGCCTACAGGCTCTCTTAGCGCCCTCTCAATTTCTGCTTCGGCGTCCGGTACACCTGGCTTCTCTTTCGGTTCGATTGAGCCTAAAAAGCGTCGCGTGGGGATTCTTACGCAGACCTCTGTTTTTCCGTAAGGCAACCAAACATCAACCATGAGACATCACTTTGAATATGGAAAACTTTGACACGACTATTAAGCCTTATCAAAGAAAATGTTATTTAGACATAACGCTTTTGTATAATTCCGTAGGTGGTTGGGTGAGGGTAACAGTTAGCAAGGATCGATTGAAGCTTGTGCTTAATAGGCTGGATGAAGTCAGGCTTGAACTTCTAAGGCTTAGAGCGATTCTTCTGCCCGAAGAGGAGCTGAATGAAGGAGAGAAAAGGGAGCTTGAGGATGCTCGGGAGGAAACAACTCAGGGTTTAGGCGTAAATCTTAAAGACTTGATTAAGGAGAAAGGGACTGGCGTTTACTGGAATGGAGTAACCGCTAAAACTCACCAAGTTTGCAGGGGGATATAAAATATGCCAGCGAAAAAGAAGATTGAAATCTGCAAGATTCTAAACAGGATAGGCGCCCTACAGTTTGGAACATTCAAACTTACAAGTGGGAAATTAAGTCCATACTACATAGACTTAAGGGTGGTTCCAAGCTTTCCGGATGCGTTTGAAAGAATCTGTGACTTCTATATGGACTTCATAAAAAAGGAGATAGGCGTGAAAAACTTCGACAGAATAGCCGGAGTCCCAGTTGCCGGGATACCGTTTGCATCTTTAATCGCCTACAACTCCAAAAAACCATTTCTGTACATCCGTAAGGGTGTGCGACTCCATGGGAGGCAGAGAAGGGTGGAAGGGGTTCTTGCATCCGGAGACCGCGTACTGATTGTTGACGACTTAGTTACAACAGGCTTATCCTTAAGAAAGGCGGCGAGATCCATACGGGCTGAAGGAGGCGTCGTAACTGATGCGGTGGTGCTCCTCGACAGAGAGGAAGGAGGAGTGAAAGAACTTGAAGAAGATGGAATCAAGCTTCATGCGATGCTTAGAATAAGCGAGATAGCCAACAAGTTGTATGAAATTGGAACGGTAACAGAGGAACAACTGAAGATCATTCTAAAGCAGATAAAAAAGAGAAAAACGGCATAAAAGAAGGATTTCACTCATAATATATGAGGTCTTTTTCCTCTAATATTATGTGAAGCTTATGCACCGCATCGTAGACATCCTCCTCTCTTTTCGCTCCAGTGCAAACAAGTTTACCGCTTGCGAAGAGCAGTATAACAACTTTAGGCACGGCCATTCTGTAGATTAACCCTGGAAACTGTTCAGGCTCGTACATCGTTTTTTCAAGGGCGTAAGTTGCTTTCTCCAGATCTATCCCCCCGCCTAAACCCGCAGAGGCAACTATGTTTTGTATCTTCATCTCCGGTTTGCCGATGATTATTATCCCACCATTTTTCAGCTCTTTAACAACTTTCTTAACCGCTCTACGGGCTTCCTTCTCCGACTTCGCGCCCGTGCAGACCATTTTTCCAGAGTTGAAAATCAAAGTAGCTGTCTTCGGTCGTTTAAGCCTAAAAACCAGTCCAGGAAACTGTTCTGGACGATACTCCACCCCTGGAAAACCTCTAACAACAGCGTTTAAATCAACTTTCTGGTGTAAGGTTGCAGAAGCGACAACATTTTCAATTTTTATTATGGCTTCGACCTTCGGCATAAACATCACTTCTTATCAATGTTTAAGTACTCTTTATAAAGTCTTGGCTTCAAGAGGTTCTTTACATCTTCCTTTTATTGGTCTCCGCTTTCTTCGCTTGAAAAGGCTGGAAAGGTGAACCATACAATCACCAGAATGGCCATTAGACTGATTGTTATAAATGCTCCGCAAGGAAGTTTAAGCTACATATTTTCCTTTTGAACTTTTTCGCCTTAAAATTTATGCCTAAAACTTTGTAGACCAGCGTTTTGATATTTTAACTCATTACTTTCCGCGCTGGTTGACTGTTCATCTTTTTGCATCTTCCTGCTCAACATTATAGGACTGATGAACGTCCAAGCATCAATAATGAAGAGAATTAGAATTGAGAGTTGAGCCCAAGAAAAAGTGGGAACACCTGGGCGCATCACTCCATTCACCCAACAATCAATTTTATATGTGATGAAACCTTGGGAGAGAAACCCTTCATTTCCAAATCCTTCATGAAATTGTAAATCCGGATACATGCCACGAATAGTTACATCTTGCGGTCCGTAAGCACCGGGTTGCCAAAAAGTAAAGCTACTCCACAAGCTAAAAATTGCGAGGCTAATAAGAAGTACATTTAGAATGACGAGAAAGACAACTCTGCCTTCGAGAATTTTTTTAATCAGTTTTTTTTTATCCGTGTTTTTTTCTGCTTCGGATGCATTATTCTTTTCTTCTTTTTCTGAAGGAATGATGAAGTCGATTAGGATTAGAAGAATTAAAAAGAAACAGATGATCATAATCACGGTTGTTCCTTGTTGAGTATGGGTGAACAGCGAAGCATTGCCAAGATATGGAATTCTTGCTATAACTTTACCGACAATTTCGTTGCCTGGAATCTTCCACGGGTCATTTCCCGTGTTCTTGTCACCTTTCGTTGTGAAGTACCATTCACCATCGTTCTCAAGATTTTTGTCTACTGCCCTGTGAACGATTAGTTCTCCGGGATTTCCAGGCCTGGGAAAGACTATGATGTCGCCAACTATGTTTTCAGCTTTGATTTCATCAGGGTTGACTCCTAGAACTATAATATCGTCGCCTACATTTAGTGTTGGCAACATGCTTGTTGAAGCAACTGCTAAGATTGGATACTGCGATTTTAATACCATTTGTAAGCCGAAAAAAAATGCGAAAGCAATCACCACAGTCAGAATAATCATTACTGCAGTTTGGAAATACTCGTTTTTCCATACTTGTTTAAGTGTTGCCGCCGTCAACGTTCTGCCTTCTTTGAAGCTGGTGTTCTTATTAATTAAGACTTTCATATTTTAAAACTTAACGCTTAGACAAAAAAAGGGAAGTTGTGTAGGTGGGCTTAAAGTTCTGCGCCTTCTAAGCCCATTTTAACCTTGCTTACTACGGGTGTCCCACATTCTGGGCAACGGTCCTATCTTGTTCGTGTCTTCAGCATGTAAGCTACCGTCGTTTCTAAGTGTCTAAATCTTCTTCTTGCTTAGTACTACCCTGAAGGATTTCTTGCATCCCGGACAGTCGAAAAGCCCTATTTCAAGCTGCATTCTTTTGCCTGCTTTATCTGGACGTCCAGCCATCTTCCAAGTTTTTCTGGGTGTGGAAACCTCTGTTCCGCATTTTGGACATTTAGCCATTCAATTTCCTCCAATATGTTTCGATAACCATGGTTTAATGATGATGGATAAAAAACTTTCCATTGTTTTCGAATCGAAAATCTCCATCTGAACATTAAGTTTAAACACATTTTTGTAAAGAAACCGTTCGTTACTGGGAAAACTTTAAATTCAAAGACTAAAACCCGTACGGTGACTGGTTGAAATAATTTATTGAACAAGACACGGCTTCATTTGCTGTGAAAACGCGCGTCTACATCCAGTACAACTCGTGTGGATGCGGTCACTTGAAGACGTCTGAAATGTTTTCCAAAATGCTTTTACCTATGGTTTTCCGCTTATTCCTTTTAGCGTTTGAGGTTTAGCTAGGCTTGAACGAATCCCCGAAGAATGCTTTTAGCTTGCTTGTTAAGCCTGTTCGAAGGTTGATTGAGCAGAAGGGGTTCTCAGAACCAACTGAACCGCAGGAGAAGGCGATTCCAAAGATTCTTGAGGGAAAAAATATTCTGCTCATTTCACCGACAGCCACAGGCAAGACCGAAGCCGCTTTTCTACCCGTGCTGAGCATGCTGCTTCAGACGCCTGAAAGAGTGCCGGGAATAAAGGTTTTGTATATTACGCCTTTGCGGGCTCTGAACAGAGACATGCTTGAGAGGCTTGAGTGGTGGTGTAACAACCTTGATATACCTCTGGCTGTGAGACACGGAGACACAGAAACGAAGGAGCGGACAAGACAGGCGAGAAGTCCACCAGACATCCTGATTACAACCCCTGAAACGTTGCAGGCGATATTGCCGGGTTGGCTCATGCGTCAGCATCTGCGACATGTACGCTGGGTGATCATCGACGAAGTGCACGAGGTGGCTGACAGC
>DAOVFC010000071.1 GCA_030668645.1 Candidatus Bathyarchaeota archaeon | reverse complement strand
TTTTGTATTCGCGTAAGGGCAGAACGGGTTCGAGATTCACGAGTTTGCGTGATGCCGGCAGGTTAGATGTTGTACATGAGTGCATTGTGGCTAGCTTGTTTGTATCGCATGGAATTCGAAGAAACGTTGTCTTTCATGCGTTACTGAGCGGCCCACCAGCACCACCTTTACATTTAAACATTGATGGCGCAACGCTTCGAGATGTACGCACAGATCTGGAAACATGGAAAGAGATTCTCAAGAAGGTTTTGTCTGGGAAGTCGCATCCTGGCATAAGTGTTGACAAGACTAGTTTTGAGGCTTTGTTGAAGGTGAAAGCGAATAAATCCCCAATTTATGTTCTTGAGGAAGGCGGGAAAGACATTCTTGAAGTTGACGTAGGCGAAAATCCTGTTTTCGTTTTAGGAGACCATATTGGGTTGCCGAGGAAGGTTGAGGGCTTTGCTTTACGCTATGGAGAGAAAGTGTCCCTTGGAAAGCGACCTTATTTAGCGGCTTCATGCATAACCGTCATAAACTATCTGCTGGACAGAAAAGCCGTAGTTTAAGATAGTAACAGTGTCGGCTGAGAAACTGATTGCTACGACCATTTTCTTGTTCTCAAGTAAATTTTCGAAGTGAAACTTATATCTTAGTTGTTTTCTGTTTATTCGTGATTCCTCTGAAGTAAGAGGTGAATGGTGTTTATGGCATCTATCAGAGAAATGCCGAAGCGTTCAACAACTAGATTTGAAAGGGTCGGTGCGCACACCCACATCAAAGGTTTGGGTTTAGACGAAAACTTGAAAGCCGCTAGAATAAAGGACGGGATGGTCGGTCAGGAGAGAGCTAGAGAAGCCGCCGGACTCATTGTCCAGATGATAAGGGAGGGGAAGCTGAGCGGCAAAACCGTGATCCTTGCGGGCCCCCCTGGAACGGGAAAGACGGCGATCGCCGTGGCGATATCTAAGGAGTTAGGCGCAAACGTGCCGTTCATTCAGATGAGTGGAAGCGAGGTATATAGTAGTGAACGCAAGAAGACGGAGATTCTCATTGAAGCTATAAGAAAATGTATCGGGGTGGAGATTCATGAGATGCGCAAGGTTTACGAAGGAGAACTCACTCACATGGACATTAAAACGGCGCCCCACCCGTACAATCCTTACCAGAAGGTCCCAGAAAGCATCAGGCTCACGCTGAAAACCAAGGATGAAGAGAAAACAATCGAAGCAGGGTCAACCATAGCCCAACAAATCATCCAACAGAACATATCAGAAGGGTTTGTGATACAAATCGACGCTGAAACGGGAAGAATAGTTAACTTGGGTCTAAGTCTCGAAAGCGCCAAGGGAAAGGCGTATGACATAGACACTCGGAGAAAAATCCCCTGCCCCTCGGGTGAAGTGCTCAAAGAGAAGGAGTTCGTTTACAACCTGACCTTGACAGACATGGATGAAATCAACGCCCGCCAGAGACGTGGGGGAGGCGTCTTCTCCATGTTTTTCGGAGGCGCAGAAATCAAGGAAATAGACACTGAAGTGCGGACAGCCGTAGACGAAGGGGTTAAAAAGATGGTGGACGAGGGAAAGTCTTTCATCCACCCGGGCGTCTTGTTCATCGATGACTCACACCTTCTAGACTTGGAAGCCTTCAGCTTCTTAGGCAGAGCTATTGAAGGTGAGCTTGTGCCAATCATAATATTAGCCACGAACCGCGGCGTAACCACCATTCGAGGCACCGACGTCAAAAGCCCAATGGGTTTCCCACTTGACCTTATCGACCGCTCAGTGATCATCGGAACCGAAGAGTACGACGCCGACAGCATCCGTGAAATCCTTCGCATAAGGTCTAAAGAGGAGAAGGTGAACATCAGAAAAGACGCTTTGGGAACGCTCACAGAGGTTGGGGCTAAAACTTCCCTGCGGTACTCGGTTCAACTGCTAAGTTTAGCCGCTCAAAACGCTAAAAGCGCAAAACATAAGAATGTCACGGTTGAAGATGTAGAACGAGTTAGCAAACTCTTCATGGACAGCGGCGAAGCCACACAGCACCTCAAAAAGTACGAAGAGAAAATGATGCTACACTGATAAGCCACACACGTACGCTCAATCTTTATTTAGAGATAAAAAAACCTTTAATCCCGGCGCCTCTTCCTTTAAGAGTTGTGATCGTTATGCCGGAGCGGAAACACAGGCGTGAACCAGAAAATATAATAGAGTTAGACCGTGAAGAGCTGGGTTTTGTACTGGAACCAGCGCAGGTTGAAGTGGGCTCCGGATACGCCATCTCCGTCAGCTATGACGAAGACGAAAATCCAATAATCGACGTGAAAACCTACGGAAAAGTAGACGTTGCCAAGCTTCGAAAAGAAATTAAGCGAGTGTACCCGAACGCTCAAATTCGGCGGCTAAGCCAAACGCCCTCAGTAACAATCGTTAGAAAGCGTAGGAGTAAAAGCAAAGCTAAGCATAAATAGACTCTTCGCCCAAAAATCTAATTCACGACCCGAGATTAAAATATAAGCAACAAGCCTTTCTTATAAATTTTCGTTTGAAAACCGTCAAAACCAACATGCAAAATAGGAATTTGGCAAGGAAAACCAGAGCTTCAAGAAGATTTTCAGGTTTTCCATTTTCCAACGTATTCTCCGATTATTGGAATATGCATTCCACATTTCGGACATTTTTTGTCTTCAGTAATCCTATATTCCAGTACATAGCAGCCGTACCTCTTGACCAGCTTTTCTCCACACTTCGGACAATAGGTACTTTCATACTTATGCCCAGAAACGTTTCCAATATATGGATAAAGCACTCCAGCTTTCTTCGCCATTTCGTACGCTTTCTCCAGAGTTTCAGTCTTCGTTGGTGGATTATTGAACTTGTAGGCTGGATAGTAACGCGTGAAATGAAGTGGAGTTTCAGCTCCAACCTCTTTCAAATGCCTCTCAACAACCCACCGCAGAGTTTCCTCATCGTCGTTAACATCCCTGACAACCAGATTCACAATCTCCACATGCAACCCCATTCTCTTCGCTTCCCTCGCATTCCTCCAGATTTTCTCTACATCAACACCCCCGCAATACCTCGCATACGTTTCACCGTTACCTTTCACGTCTATCTTGATTCCGTCCATTCCAGCTT